>JASHWB010000049.1 GCA_030044295.1 Candidatus Acidiferrales bacterium | reverse complement strand
GCAGCGGTGCTTGCAGAAGGATCCTAAGCAGCGCCTGCGCGACATCGGCGACGCGCGAATCGCCCTCGACGAGGTGCTCTCCGGCGCGCCGGAGCCGAGCGCCACGCCGGCCACGCCGATCCCTGTGCCCATGTGGCGCCGCGTTCTCCCCTGGGCCGTTGCGGCTGCGTTTGCAATTGCGTTTGCGGGTCTCGCTTTCATTCATTTCAGCCAAACGCCGCCGCCGGTGCCGGCCGAGCCGGTGCGTTTCGACATACCCATGCCACCGAAGACCTCCTTCGTCTTCGCGAGCGGGTTCAATATCTCGCCCAATGGGCGTGAATTGGCGTTTGCGGCCACAGGGCCGGACGGGACGAACAGCGTGTGGATTCGCGATATGGGCTCATCCGAAGCCCGTCCATTGGCAGGCACGGAATCGGGCGCCGATCTTCCGTTCTTTTGGACCACAGACAGCAAATATCTGGTTTTTCAGCAAAGCGGCGTGCTCAAGAAACTAGACGTTTCGAGTGGCGTGGTGCACACCCTATGCGACGTGTCGCCGGCCGCGCTCGGCGGGTCATCGAATCGCGACGGCGTCATTATTTTCGGCCAGGGGGACGGCGGCTTGATGAGGATTGCCGCTAATGGCGGCTCTCCTTCGCCATTGACCACTCTCGATTCTTCACGGGGTGAATTCCAGCACGTCCTTCCATCCTTTCTTCCGGACGGGCGCCATTTTCTTTACCTCCGAGTTTCGAGCGATCTGGCAAAGAGCGGGATTTACGTCGGCTCGCTCGATGTCGCCCCGGGGAAACAGGATTCGAAGCGTCTCCTGGCGACCACCCTTGCCGCGGAGTACGTGCCATCCTCTGCCGATCCAAACAAGGGGCAGCTGCTTTTTTTGACGAGCGACGGCACTCTGATGGCGCAGCCGTTCGACGCCCGCCGGTTTGAATTTACGGGCGACCCAGTTCCGCTGGAGCAGCGCGTAGGCCACTACATCAACGGCGGGGAGTTTTCGGTTTCGATAGATGGCATCCTGGTGTACAGGGCGGCCGGTGCCAGCACAGAATCGCAACCTAAGTGGTTCGACCGGCAAGGAAAAATTGTGGGCACGTTGGGAAATTCGGACGTTTATTATTTCCCAGCGCTTTCCCCGGATGGAACCAGAATAGTCGTAGGCCGTGGGGCCGCCGAGTACCAGGCTCTGTGGCTATTCGACTCCTCGCAAGGAACGAACACCCGGTTCACGTTTGGCTCCGCCGACGTCGCGAACCCCATCTGGTCGCCGGATGGAAAGCGCATCATCTTCAGTTCAAATCCCAGCGGCACCTGGGACCTTTATCAAAAGCTGGCCAGCGGCGCTGCGAGTGAGGATCTGCTGCTGAAGTCGAACGAGAATAAATGGCCCTCGGATGTGTCCCACGATGGGCGTTTCTTGCTTTACTACGCCTTGAATTCCCAAACACAGACAGACATTTGGGTGCTTCCGCTCCAGGGCGATCGAAAGCCTTTTCTATTTCTGCGCACGCCTTTCGACGAACTCAACGCCCATTTTTCCCCCGATGGGCATTGGGTAGCGTACGAGTCGTATGAATCCGGACGCGATGAGATTTACGTGCGGCCTTTCGATCCGGAGTCAAGTGCGGCAGACGCCTCCGGCGCAGGCGCTAAATGGCAGGTGTCCTACGGCGGCGGCGCCTTGCCACTGTGGAGCGCGGACGGCAAAGCCTTGTATTACCTGACGTCCGACGCGAAAGTCATGGAGGTCGGCGTTACCACCAGTCCGACGTTTCAGGCGGGCACGCCGAAATTCCTCTTTCAAGCGCCGCCGCTAGCCCATATACCCGCCCTTCGCGCCACAGGTAGGTACACCATTGACGATAAGAGGTTTCTGTTCATCTCTCCGACTGGGCAAGGCAGCCAAGCTCAAGACCAAGCGCCATTCAACGTGGTGCTGAACTGGCAAGACATGCTGAAGCAACAGCAATGACGCTCGCTGCTGGATCAAAACTCGGGCCATACGAAATCGTCGCGCGGATTGGCGCGGGCGGAATGGGCGAAGTCTGGAAGGCGCGGGACACGCGCTTGGACCGCACCGTCGCGATCAAATGTCTGAGCGAGCGATACGCTGTCCGATTCGAACAGGAAGCGCGCGCCATTGCCGCCCTCAATCACCCGCACATCTGCCAAATCTTCGATGTTGGTCCCGATTATCTTGTGCTCGAGTACGTTTCGGGAAAACCTCTGCGCGGCCCGCTGCCAACTGGCGACTCGCTGCGATTGGCAGCTCAAATTGCGAGCGCGCTTGAGGAAGCGCACCGGCGCGGCATCCTTCACCGTGATCTGAAACCCGACAACGTGATCGTGACCGAAGCTGGCGCTAAACTCCTCGATTTCGGCTTGGCCAAATTCGCTCCGATCGACACTGATATGACGCGTACCGTCACCGGCGCTCTGGCGGGCACTCCCGCGTACATGTCCCCCGAACAAGCCCGCGGCCAAGCGTTGGATGCCCGCTCCGACATCTTCAGCTTTGGCGTTCTGCTGTACGAATTGCTAAGCGGGAAGCGCGCGTTCGCCGGCGAGACGTTACTGGAAATCCTGAATTCCGTTACGACGAGCGATGCCATGCCGCTCGACACGCCCGCCTGGCCGATCGTGAACCGCTGCCTGGCCAAGGATCCTTCGCAACGGTTCCAAACTGCTCTTGAACTGAAACAGGCGCTCGAATCCGTGCTCGCGAAGGTCTCAGTTGCCGAGATCACCGCTCGCGCTGGCTCGCCCAATCTTTCAATCGCCGTCCTTCCGTTTGCAAACATGAGCGGCGACCGAGAGCAGGAGTACTTCAGCGACGGATTAACCGAAGAGATCATCAATGCCCTGGCGAACGTTCCACGCCTGAAGGTTATCGCCCGCACGTCGGCATTCGCGTTCAAGGGCCAGAACGTCGATATTCGAAAAATTGCCGAGACTTTGGGAGTCGCGAACGTGCTGGAAGGCAGCGTGCGCCGTGCTGGGAATCGCATCCGCGTGACCGCGCAGTTGATCGAGGCGTCGGACGGAAGCCATCTTTGGTCGGAGCGCTACGACCGGCAGATGGAAGACATCTTCGCGGTACAAGACGAAATTTCCGCCGCCATCGCTTCCGCTCTGAAATTGAAACTATCACCCGAATCAGCTGGGCGGCGGCGCTATCAGCCCAACTTGCGCGCCTACGAGGCTTATCTCAAGTATAGGCACTATCTGTACGGCTTTACGCCCGATTCGCTTCGCCTGTCCCGTCTATGTCTGGACGAAGCAATCGCGCTCGATCCTGAATTTGCCTTGCCCTATGTAGGATTGGCGGATAACTACCTGGCCCTGACGGTCATCGGCACTCCTCCTGCGGAAGCGATATTTCTGATGCGTCAGGCGGCTATGCGCGCTCTCGAACTCGATCCCGATCTGCCGGACGCGCATGCCATGCTCGGCATCTTGGCTGGCCCATGCAACCTTGATTGGGCCGAAGCCAATCGTCGCTTCCACTTGGCCACGGCTCGCGAGCCTGTTCCCGCGCACATTCGTATCTGGCATTCCGCATTTCATCTGCTTCCGCTTGGCCGCCTGCATGAGGCCCATGAATCAGTGCTCCGCGCTCTCGAAGACGATCCTCTGGACAAGGTGACGCATTGGAATCTTTCCATCGTGCTGCAATCGCTCGGGCGTCAGGAAGAAGCCCTTGCAGCTCTCCGGCATACTCTCGAATTGGACCCCAGTTTCTCGCCAGTGCTGGAGGCCTTGGCAATCTATTATTCGACCAACGGACGGATTGACGAAGCGCGTGAATGCGCCGAAAAGGCGTTCTCGATTGCTCCATTGCTGCGAATACAGGGGCTCCTCGCGGGAGTGTTGCGCCGCGCGGGAGACATATCGCAATCGCAATCTCTATTGGAGAGCATCCCCACGGGAATTCGCGGCGCCATGGCGCGATTCGATTATCATCTCGCCTGCGCTGAATTCGACGCGGCCGTCGAGCAGGCGGCAGCGATGATTGATGATCGGCAGCCGACTGCGAGTTTTCAGATTCGTTCCAATGCACATCTTCTCTCGCGCTCTTCGCAATGGCCGGCGTTGATCGCGAAATTCAATCTCACGTGAAACCGTGGCTCGTGAGCGCCGTTCCCGCCGTTTTATTCGCGCCTGTAACCCTCCGGCAGCCTCTTGAATTTTCGCCGCCGCTTTCTATGAATCGTGGTACAACACTTTGTTGCAGTCGATGAGTCGCGCTGGTGGGAGCGTGGCCCGGTACCTCAGGGGGGACCGTGCTTAAAAGCATCTCGGCCTTAGCAGGGATAACTCTCTTGTCTGCTCTTTCAGCGAGCGCGCAGTACCCGCCCCGTCCTCCTAAGCCAACGCCCGAGCAACTCGCGGCGGAGCAGCAAGGCAAAGCACTTTTCCAGCAGAACTGCGCCGTCTGTCATGGAGCGAATCTCACCGGCGGCCGCGGACCCGATTTGATTCGCTCCGATTTGACGCGCCAAGATAAAAACGGCGACCTGATCGGCCCGGTGGTTTCGCAAGGCCGTATCGAGAAGGGCATGCCCGCTTTTTCGCAGCTGAGCCAATCACAAATCGCCGATCTCGTGGCGTATATTCACGCGCAAATCGTCGTTTTCGACCTCCACACGCGCGTCCCGGGCGGCTATCCCAACGATATTCCGCCGTCGCAACTCGCGACGGGCAGCGCGGACGCTGGAAAAGAATTCTTCTACGGCGCGGGGCATTGTTCCGAGTGCCATTCACCAACGGGCGATCTGGCCCATATCGCTTCACGATATGCTGATCCCACCACGCTCGAACAGGTTTTCATTAATCCCGCGGGAACGCTGGCGTTTTCAGCGACTTACCGCAAGGGAGTCACAATTACCGCGACCATTACACTCAAGAATGGGCAAACGATGGAAGGCCCCCTCCTCGAAAATGGCGGAGGGTACGTTAGCATCCAAGGTTCGGACGGCTGGACCCATACTTGGCCGCGCAATGACGTTAAGAGCGTCGCGGTCCACAATCCCGTACAAGCGCATATCGATATGATTCCAAAATGGAATAACGAAGAGATGCACAACATGTTTACATATCTGGAGACGCTCAAGTGAAGCGCCTGATCGTAATTCCCGCCATTCTGCTCGCGCTTGCGTTTGTGGCAGCTCCGTCGTCGCCTGCGCAAGGCCTCGATAATATTTCGCTGCTCGATAATCCGCCCACCAGCACGTGGCCGACGTACAACGGCGATTACAGCGGACGCCGCTACAGCCCGCTGAATCAGATCAACGAAAACAACGTCAATTCGCTGGGCCTCGCGTGGGCGTTTCAGACCGGCGCGCGTTCACTGGAAACCATGCCGCTCGAAGTGAACGGAATCATGTACATCACTGGCGGCAACGAGGTGTGGGCCGTCGATGCGCTTACCGGCCGGCAAATCTGGCATTTCGTGAACGGCCGTCCGGGCGGCAGCAATAAAGGCGCGGCGATGTACAAAGACAAGCTCTACTTGACTACGCCCGACGACAATCTCCTGTGCATCGATGCCAAAGACGGCAAGCTCATCTGGCAGATTCCGATCGACGATCCCACGCTCAAGGCTTTCGGCGGAAGCGCCCCGCTCGTCGTCAAGAATCACATTATCGTCGGAACGGGCGGCGACACCGCCGACCTTCCCGGTTTCCTGCTGGCCGTCGACCCTGACACAGGAAAAATCCAATGGCGATTCGACGTGATGCCCAAGCCGGACACTCCCGCATGGAACACGTGGCCTCACGATACCGATGTGGTGAAGCGCGGCGGCGGCATGACATGGATTACTGGCACCTACGACCCCAAGCTCAACCTTCTCTATTGGGGAACTGGCAACCCGCATCCGGTTGAAAACAGCGCGGCGCGCGTTGGCGCGAATCTCTACACCTGTTCGATCATCGCGCTCGATCCCGATACGGGCAAGCTAGTCTGGTATTTTCAGGGTTCGCCGCACGACACGCACGATTGGG
>JASHWB010000048.1 GCA_030044295.1 Candidatus Acidiferrales bacterium | reverse complement strand
GAGGAGAGCATGTGGAACCGGAGAGATTGGGACGAGTTCTTCAATATCGTTGCAAAGCGTTGGCACATGCGCCGGCCACCGCGCCCCGTGGATAGATCGGGTCTCAACCGTGTGGCGCCCACCGAAGGATATAGCCTTGCGGAACTCGACGATGCGGGCTTGAGCATCGAGCAGGCCGAGTACCTGGGCTTACCCGTCGATGCCGGCCGCGTTGGATCGTATGGTCCCAACGTGACCTCCCTGCGCGAGTACATCCGCGCCACCCGCTCCCGCTTCTAGGGCGCGACAGCATCTGCTTCAAACCCACTGCAGACTTGGGTTTGCCTGCATCGAGAATCAGCCAAAACCGTGTAGCTATAACCGAGGTTGAGCCGCCTGCTACGCGTGGGCGCCTTTGCGCCAGAAGCGCGCGATGGCGGAGAAATCGGGATCGTCAGACGAAGATTCCTTCACGGCCGTGTAGGTGCCATAAGACGCGGAACCTGCGGGCAGCGCCACCCCACATTTCTGCGCCATTTCGAGGGCCAAGCGAACGTCCTTGTGCATCAGCCGCAGGGGAAAGCTAGCAGGAAATTCGTTTCTCATGATGAGCGGCGCTTTCACGTCAAGCAGCGGCGATCGCCCCATGCTTGATTGCATCACCTCGATCATCCGCTCGGGTGCAACTCCAGCAGCGGTGACGAGAGCGAGCGACTCAGCAAGAGCGTCCACTTCGAGCGCGAGAAGCAGGTTCATGCCGAGCTTAACGGTTTGCCCCGCCCCATTAGGCCCGAGAAGAAAGTAACGCTTCCCGACCGCTTCGAGCACGGGCTTCACGCGATCCAGCACTTCCCCTTTTCCTCCGACCATAAAGACGAGTTCGCCTTTTTCGGCGCCCCAAGTGCCTCCAGTGACGGGAGCGTCGAGAAAGTCGATGCCACGGCTGGCACAGGCCGCCGCAATACGCCGCGCCAGGTCGGGCGAAACGGTGCTGGAATCAATCAGGGTGCTGCCGGTGCGCAAGCCTGCGAGAGCGCCGAAGTCGGCTTTGCCTGGCGAGCCAAATACGACCTCTTCGACTGCGGGAGGATCGCTGACGATGGTGACCACAACGTCCGACTGCGAGGCCACTTCGCGAGGACTGGCTACCCATTTCGCTCCGGCTCGGACAAGATCGTCGCCCCGCGATTTTGTGCGATTCCATACCGTGAGCGGGAATCCTGCGCGCAGCCAGTTGTGCCCCATGGGCCTGCCCATTAGCCCCAGGCCGATCAGCCCGATATTCGGTTTCATCGCGTTCCTCCGCCGGCGGACCAATTCACTATACGCGCGGCGGAACAAGCGGGCAAAATCGCTGGAAGACGAAGCGGTGTGCCACCGGAATTACTCTGAGGCAGTGGAATCGGCGGACGAGTCGCCATTAGTTTCGACAACGCGGATGATGTAGTCGTAAGGAATCTCGACCCGCAGGATCTTGCCCTTGCCGGATTGGGAGAACCGTTCCTCGATAGATATGGATTTGCCGCTGTCCGCAACGAGAGTGCCCGCGGCGGACATGTTCACATCGCCGGCGCGATAGTAGGCTTCCACACGCTTGCCTACCAGAGCGGCGTAACGCGGGTTTTCTTGGGCCACGAAAAAAAAGCCTTAAAAGTTGCGCAATCCTATCATGCGATGCATGATGCGTAAATATAAATTAAGTTTTACCAATACTGTATACAAAGCAGGGGATGTCGTGTGCAACGTCCGCTGTGCCGTTGTGAAACACTGGCACGGTGGCCGACTGTCTCCCCGAGAGGACTCAGACGATGGCGAATTCAACGCGGCGACGGAGCGGGTCAATACGCTCGGCGCGGACGCGAACCAGGTCACCAAGATGAAAGATGCGGCGGGCGGCACCGCGGGATGCGCGATGCGGTTCGGCGACGATGGCGTGGTCGCGTTCGCGATACGTGCAACGCAGCCCTGTGGATTCCTCCAGCCGATCGATAGGAACGAGCCCTTCCACGAAGATTTCGGTAAGCTCCACGAAGAATCCAAATTTCAGCACCGATATCACTAGCGCGTCGTACTCCTCTCCCAGGTGGCTTTCCATGAATTGCGCGGTTTTCCATTCCATCAGCTCGCGCTCGGCGGCGTCCGCGCGGCGTTCATCTTCCGAGCTTTCGGCGGCGATTTCATCGAGTTCGATGCGGCGATAAGGGCCAGCCGTGGGAAGGGGCACATGGCTGTCGCGATGGCCTTTGTCTCGTCCGGGACGCGGCCGCGACTCACGGGTCGAAGCCTGTTGCGCGGCGAGCGAATCGGCGTGTTCGAGCGTCCACTTCAGCACGCGATGCACGATCAAATCCGGATAGCGCCGAATCGGCGACGTAAAATGCGTGTATTCGTGGACGCCCAGCGCGAAATGACCAAGAAGCTCGGCTGCGTAGCGAGCCTGCTTGAGTGAGCGCAGCATCAGGTAGGAAAGGATGCGTTCCTCGGGCTTGCCGGCGATTTTTTCCGTGAGGCGCTGGTAGTGCTGCGGGCGAATATCGATTTCTTCCTTGCCCGGAAGAGTGACGGTCATCGGGCGCATGCGTCCGCGCGATTGCCCTTGTCCAGGTGCGTGCGAGCGAGCGGCCGGCCGAACCTGTCCGTGGCGCACGGCGATACGGCGTTCGGTGAGGTCTTCGACGCCGAGCGAATACCCGAAGGCCTGCGCGAGTTCCTCGAATTCGAGAACCCTTTTGGGATCGGGTTTTTCGTGGACGCGATAAAGCGACGCGACGCCCATGTGATCGAGGTATTCGGCAACCGCCTCGTTGGCGGCGAGCATGAACTCCTCAATTAGACGGTGGGCGATGTTGCGCTCGCTGCGCCCAATCGAGGTCATCGTGCCACCTTCGTCGAATTCGATCACCGGCTCGGGCAGGTCGAAATCGATTGAGCCACGCAACTGGCGCCGCTTGTTAAGAACGAGCGCAAGCTCCTTCATCCTCCGGAAATCTTCGACAAGCGCGGCATAGCGCGCCGAGATTTCGCGGTCGCCTTCGAGAACCTTGTTCACGTTGGTGTAGGTCATCCGTTCGACGGAGCGGATCACGCCCGGAGTGAAATCAGCGCGCACGGTTTTGCCGCTGCGGTCGATTTCCATGATGACGCTCATCACCAGGCGGTCGACGTGAGGATTCAGCGAGCAGATGCCGTTCGAAAGCTCCTCGGGCAGCATGGGCACGGCGCGATTGGGGAAATAGACGGAAGTGCCGCGCAAGCGCGCTTCCTGATCGAGCGGCGAGCTGCGGCGGACGTAGTGCGCGACGTCGGCGATATGGACTTGCAGTTCGAAGTGGCCGTCTGGCAGCGGGCGCACGTGCACCGCGTCGTCGAAATCCCGCGCCGATTCGCCGTCGATGGTGACGATGGGAAGATGGCGGAAGTCGCGGCGGCCGGCGAGCGCGGACGCGTCAACTTGCTGAGGCGTGGAATGGGCTTCGCCAAGGACTTCGGGCGGGAATACATGCGGCAGATGATGCTTGCGGATCATGATTTCCACGTCCACGCCGATGTCGCCAGGACGCCCGAGAATTTCGATTACGCGTCCCACGGGTGCTAGGCCGCCTTTCGGGAATCGCGTTATTTCGACGTTCACAACAACGCTATCAAGCTCCGGCACGCGCATTCGGCGCATCGATGCAGGCTCATGAGACGCCACGCCAAGCTTCTGCTGAAGCTTTGGTGTCAGCTCCGCGCCGGGCGGAATCGAAATTTCATGGACGATACGCGTGTCGTAGGGCAAGACGACATTTCCGTGCGGGCCATAGCGAAACAGTCCGACGACCGACGGATTTTCGCGCTGCACGACGCGCACCACGCGGCCCTCAGCGCGGCCGTCGGGGCGCCTGCGGACGATGCGCGCCAGCACACGGTCGCCGTGCATGGCATCGTCCAAGCTATCACGGCCGATGAAAAGGTCGCCTTCGACGCCCGGCATCGGCTCGTCAGCCACCAGGAAGCCGTAACCGTCGCGATGCGCCACGATCCGGCCGGAAACGAGATTGGGATCGCGGCTGCGGAGCGGGGCCGAGGCAGAATGTGCCGATGGTATCGGCGGAAGAGCTTTCCGGGCTGGCGTGGCCACATTTGACTCGCGAGGCTCGGCGGCGCGCGCTTGCGGTTGAGGCTGTCGCGTCGAGGGTGACGGTTGGCTCTTGCGGCGTGTCAGCCGATACCGGCCGCCGCGAAGCTCGTCGACTTCCCCTGCGCGCACCAGTTTTTCGATCACTCGCGGAAGGTAACGGCGCCCATGGTGGCGCAGGCCCATGCCGTGCGCGATCTGCCGGATGCTGGCGGGCTCGGGCAGCTTCGCGAGATGCGCCACAACCTCATCGCGCGTCACTTCCTCCTCGCGCTGCGGCTGCTGGCTGGAAGCATGCTTGCGTTTCATCGATATGACTGGCGCGTCAGCGAAATCGTCGTGGCGTAAAAGCTGCAACTACCGCCGGCAACAGGCTAACGGAATTCGCGCCGCGTGGCAAAAGCGCTTTGGCGCGCATACGGAGCCCGATCAAGGCGGAGGCGGCGTGACCGTTTGTGTATCAAGGAGCACGATTTTGTCGTCCGGTTCGCGTTCGAGCTCCGGAGCATAAATCCCAAGCACTTCCCGCTTCCACCACATTCCCGTTTCGCGCTTCGTTTCCATGCTGGTGAACCAATATTGATAGATCACCGCGCGCACTTGCTTGGGCGGGCCCCCGCCGAAAGGATTCTTGGCGAAAAGCTGCAGCACGTCGTGACTGTTGGAGAGCAACCGTTCCTCGGTCCACACGACAAAGCGGTACTGCGGCCACGTGCCCAGCGAAGCGAACCACAGATTCCATTCGAAGCGCGGCTGGTACGGCGCGTAGATGCC
>JASHWB010000047.1 GCA_030044295.1 Candidatus Acidiferrales bacterium | reverse complement strand
ATGCCATTACGCGATGACTTCCGCAGAGAACAACATGTTGTCCCGCTCGAGCGCGGATGCAATCCTGTACCTCGGTCCGCCAGCTGACCTTCTGCAGGCGCCTTTCGATCCCAGTTTTTATCTTGATCCTACGTACTTTAAGGAGATGAATCGCCGGGCCCAGTGCTGCACACCACCCCCTCATTATTCGTTCGATTGGGGACGAATCGTGCAGCAGAGCTCGATTCTGCCGAAAAAATACGACATACGCTGACTCTTATCTGCGAGCCTGGCGCGATTTTGCGCTGCTTTGAACACGGGCTACACGCACGATTGACACCGCTGGCCAGCGGACGTAGGCTTTCCTTAACCATGGACCTTTTCGAAGAAATCGTGCGCATGCGCAAGGCCGGCCAGCGTGGCGCGCTCGCCACGATCGTGCACACGAACGGCTCGATCCCGAGCTACGAGAGCTCGCGAATGCTGGTGCGCGAGGATGGCTCCGTGTCTGGAACGATTGGCGGGGGCTGCGTGGAGGCGGAAGTGTGGGCGGCGGCAAAAGAAGTGATGCAGCAGGAGCAGCCGCGCAAGATGACCTTCAATTTGAATCACGACGCCGACTACGACGTAGGCCTGATCTGCGGCGGCACCTTGGAAATTTTCGTCGAACCGTTACTGCCGCAACCGATGCTCTACATTTTCGGCGGGGGGCACGTGTCGCTGTCGGTGGCCCGGGCGGCGAGCGCCGCGGGATTCGGCATCGGCGTAATTGACGACCGCGCCGCATTTGCCAACCTCGACCGATTTCCGATGGCTACTGAGATTCAGACGTCGTATCAAGAAGCTTTCGATAAGCTGAAGCCGAATGCGTCGAGTTACGTGCTGATCGTCACGCGCGGGCATAAAGACGACATGCGCGTGCTGGAGTGGGCCGTGCGGACTCCGGCGCGTTACATCGGCATGATCGGCAGCAAGCGCAAGGTTCTTTCCGTTTACAAGGCGCTCGAACGGGAAGGCTATTCACCCGAGGAATTCGAGCGCGTGAACGCGCCGGTCGGGCTCGACATTGGCGCGCTTTCGCCGGAGGAAATCGCCGTGAGCATCACCGCGGAACTGATTGCTGTGCGCCGCAACGCCAAAGATCTGCCGCACAAAGCCGTAAAACTTGCGCGCGCCGCAAGCCTGCCTAAAGCATAATTCCGAACATGAATTTGCCTAGCGGCGAAGAAACGCAGCTACCGCTGGCTGCCGCCATCCTTGCCGGAGGCGAATCCCGCAGAATGGGAACGCCGAAGGCACTGCTTCCCTACCATGGGAAAACCTTCGCCGAACATCTGCTCGAAATCACCAGCCATCCGCGCGTGGAGATCAAGCGAGTCATCGTCGGGGCTCACGCCGAGCAGATCAGCGCGAAGCTGCGTGACTCCGGCGTCGAAATTGTCGTCAATCGGGACTGGCGGCGAGGACAGCTTTCGTCGATACAAGCTGCGGTTCGCAGCCTTCCTTCGAACCAAACTTCGGGGCTGCTGCTCTGCCCCGTCGATCACCCTCTGGTTTCTACGGAATTGATCGCGCGGCTGATCGAGGCATTCGACTCCAGCGGAAAGCCGATCGTGCTTCCCACCTATCGAGGCAAGCGCGGCCATCCGTTGATCTTCGCTGCTCCGCTCTATCGTGAAATCCTCGACGCATCGGCGGAAATTGGCGCCCGCCAAGTGGTTTGGTCCCATGCGAACGATGTGTTGGAGCTCGCCACGGAACAAGAAGGCGTAGTGCTCAATCTGAATGACCCGGAAACACTCAAACGCGCGCTGGAAGCGCAGTAGCAGTTCAACCCCGCTTGCGTCCGACGATCAGCGGATCATCTGAGCTTCCGAACTAGCGCGGCCACGGCATCGACGCACAACTGCGCGGCATGAAAAGTTGCGGGCGGCAAACCGTCCAATTCCCGCGAAATTTCTTCCGCCGAAATCGACTGCGCTTGCGCGGGAGATTTCCCATATAGCAAATCGGTCAGAACAGAACTGGACGCTATCGAGGCGGTGCAGCCCTGCGTCTTGAACTTCGCCTCGGTGATCCGGCCGTTTTCGATGCGCGCGCTCAGGCGCAGAATGTCGCCACAGACGGGATTGGTCACCTCCACAGTAGCCGTGGCACCCGGTAGGTCTCCGGCGTTATGAGGGTTTTTGAAATGATCGAGCAACCGGTCGCTGAACACGCCAGAAGTATAGAGCACGGCCGAAACTGCGCAAAACTTTCGTCTCCGGCCTGCGACAATTTTCACAACCTTCTTTCCATTTTGGGAATCTGATTGACAGGAGTGGAGTTAGGAGTTATTTTTTAGCTTCCCGAGCCCACGCTCTCTTGTCAGGGCGCAAGAGAGTTGGTCACCAAATTGGCCTACAGTAGTAAATCAGGAGAATGCAGATGCGACGATTGGGATGCTTTCTCACCCTCGTGTTGGCTCTTGCGTTTAGCGCAAATCTGGCCTTCGCGAAGAGTGGAGATGGAAAGCTCAAGATAAAGGTTTCTCCGAAGCAAGCGTACGTATTCATTGACGGTAAGGCAATGAGGGAGGGCAGCCGCTCCTTTACCCTTAGTCCCGGTAAGCACACCGTTGAAGTGGTGAATTACGGCTATCAGTCATCCACGCAGGACGTAGATATACAAGCCGGTAAATCGACGCCTCTGGACGTAAAGCTCCAAACGGAGGGCGGAAACGTATCGGGGCCCTTTGGACTGGTCATACTTGAAGGAGATCCCCGAGCCGCAGTCCTATCGAACGGCGATACGCCGTCGTACTTCGTCGGGCACGTGGATGAATTCAACAACGACTTCATTTGGCACCAGAACCTTTTGCTGCCACCGGGCACGCATCACCTGACCGTGACGCACGAGGGCAAGACGGTTTGGTCCGGTGACGTAAACGTGCAGGCCAACAAAAAGACCGTCGTCTATCTGAGCACAAGCAAGACGAAGACGGTGGATTGGAAGCGCGGCGATAAGATCAAGACTGCTCCGCGCTTTAAGGCCGGCATCGCCAGCGCGCAGGTAGCCGTCGCTCCAGTCACGGGCAGCTTCAGCGCTTCGAACGCCAACATCAACTGCGGCCAATCCTCGACGCTCAACTGGCAGAGCACGGATGCCGTCGACACGAACATCAGCAACATCGGCAACGTGCAGGGCAGCGGCAACCAATCTGTCTCGCCGCACGCCACCACCACGTATGACTTCACGGCGAAGGGCCCCGGCGGCACCTACTCGGGCAGCTCGACCGTCAACGTCAACACGAAAGTAGACGCGAGCATCAGCGCCAATCCCACGGACGTGACCTATCACAAGATTGGCGACAAGGTGGTTCAGCAGGGTTCGACCACGCTGACGTGGCAGACCTCGAACGCCGACTCGATCACCGTAGACGGCCAGACGGTCCAGGCCAGCGGCAACGAAACCGTGCAGCCCACGCCCGCGGACACCTCCGAAGTCCCGGAGGGCCAGCCGGCGCGCACAATCGATGAAACCAAGAATTACGCGCTGCACGCCACGAACGTTTGCGGCGGCTCGTCCGACCAGACGGCGGCGGTGCACATCACCGGCACGATCGAACCGATTCCGCAGGTGACGCTCCAGAGCATCTTCTACCCCACCGCCTATCCCTCTGAGCGGCATGCGCAAGTCGGGCTCGTAAAGAGCCAGCAAGATGCGCTTACGACGCTCGCCACCGGATTCAAGAAGTATCTTGAGTACGATCCGGATGCGAAGCTCTCGATTGAGGCATACGCGGACGTCCGTGGGTCCGTTCACTACAACCAGGACCTCAGCGAACGCCGCGTCGAACGCGTGAAGCAATTTCTTGTCGATCAGGGCATTTCAGGCGACAAGATTGAGACGGCAGCGTACGGAAAGCAGCGGCCGCTTCCACGCGCAGACGTGAAGCAGTTGGAATCCACCAATCCGCAAACGCAGCCGAAGTTCATGGCCCGCGAGCCGTACACGGATTGGCTGGCGTACAACCGCCGCGTCGACATCATCCTTCTGCCGTCGGGTAAGAAGTCAACGCAGTTCTATCCCAACGCCGCGCCAGATGCTCGCCTGATCTGGGAGCGGCCTGTGCCCGCCCTTCAAAAGGTTGAGGCGGCGTCGCAGTAGTTCGTTGGCCTCTGTATTCTCGCGCGCCGGAGAGCGGAATCGTTCTCCGGCGCGTTTTTTGTTTTCAGACGCCTTATTTGATGAGGGTACGCAAGGGTGCTGGTCGTTGCCGCGCTAATTCAATCGGAGGGCAAACTGCTGGCCTGCCAGCGGAGGCGCGGCGCGCCATTCGAGCTGCAATGGGAATTCCCCGGTGGCAAAGTGCAACCTGGCGAATCGCTCGAAGCTGCGCTCGCCCGCGAACTCCGCGAAGAATTGAATGTCGAAGCACGGATCGGCCGCGAGATCTACCGCGCTGGCCACCGTTATCCGCAGATGGCCGACCCAGTTGAATTGGTGTTCTTCACCGCGCAAGTGCGGCCCAACCAGATCAGCAATCGCGTTTTTGAGCGAATCGAGTGGCGCGCCCCCGAAACGCTGATGGAGTTGCCGTTCCTGGAGGCCGACCGCGAATTGATCGCGTTGCTGGCCAGCGGAAAATTAAAGCTGTGAGGGTGTACCAAGCGCCGATTAAATCGGCGGCGAATCGTGCACGTCGAAGGAAACCAATCCTTCCTCCAGGCGGCTCTTGAGGATTTCCAGTAGGCGCACGCAGCGATTCCATCGCAGGATGGCGTCGTCGTTTTCCGGCGGACGAATCGCCTCCGCCTCCGCATAGCACGAAAGCGCCTGTTCCAGCAGCGGAAGCAACGTATGCGGAGGCTGCCCGGCTTGAATTTGCGCCTTGGCGCGGCGTTCGTAAAGCAAGCCGGTGTGGTATAGGCGCTCGTACTTATCGGAAAGCTTTTCGAACGCCTCTTTGGCCTCGCGATAGCGATCCGTTCCCACGCCGAGGAACTGATCGGTCAGCGCTAGCCCTAAAAGCCGCAGCGCCTGCTGATTGGTAGGATCGAGCGCCAGAATATCGCGGCAGATGGATTCGGACTCCTCGGGATCGTTCAAAAAGCGGTATCGCTCCGCCTTGGACGCCGCTTCGGGAATTCCGGCCTTGGAAATCGACTTGAGCTTGTAATCCATTGCAAACGCTTCGCTGACCCGCACCGGTCACACCGTTTTCGACCCGCGGATTTTCCGCCACAATTTCGCCAGCGGATCGTAAAACTCGTCCACCACGCGCTCCTTCAGGGGAATGATGGCGTTGTCCGTGATGTGAATTTCTTCGGGGCAGACCTCGGTG
>JASHWB010000046.1 GCA_030044295.1 Candidatus Acidiferrales bacterium | reverse complement strand
CGCAACTCCGCCAAACAGCGGGGGCTTTTCCGGCAGAAATCCCGGCTGCTCTTCGGGAATGTCGTACCCGACCCGCTGGCCCAGCCCCAGCATCTTCTCGTACTTGATCTCGCGATCGAATCCGAGCTGCGTGCCCACTTCCTGGAAAAATTCGTTGTTCGAGTGGGCCAGCGCCTCGGTCAGATTCATATAGCGTCGCGGTGCGACGCGCAGCATCGTATCGCCCGTGATCACGTTTTCTTCCAGGGCGGCAATAGTGACGAACGGCTTGATGGTCGAGCACGGCTCCAATGCCGATGAGAAGGCCATCTTCTGGTTGACGATCGCCAGGATTCTCCCGTTTTCCGGATTGACGGCTACTACCGATCCGCTTTGGTGCCCCAGCGCCTCCACGGCAATCTGGCGCACAATCGGATCGTCGAACGTAGTCACATCGTCCTTAGCGGGATCGACGAACCGCACGCGGTAATGGCGGTAGTGATGAATTCGGCGGTAGGTAGCGCGGCGCGCAGGAGCCCCGGCTGCAATCCCAAGAGCACCGATCAAGACGAGACACAAAACCGAGAAGGACTGCTTAAGGCCCGGAACATTCTGCATATGAAAGCGACCCCAATCACGCCACAACAAATCGAAACGCGAACACATTTTAAGTAAGCGCGAAACTCCGCGCAATGAAAAAGCCGTCGGGATTTTCCAGATTCGTGAATTTTTATTCTACTGGACGGAAGGACAGGAGAGATTTGGCGGTTCGAAGCCGCGCGGCATGGAATAGGTCCGAGCGCGGTTGTTAAGCGGGCGCTAAACGGCAGCTGCGGCGCGGGGAAAATCCAGCCTCGCAAGTACTTCTTCAATCTGTACGCGGTGCCGGTCGCCATGCGCCGCGATCAGCAGCATCCACTGATAACAATCGAGTTCGCCAAATGCGCGGTGGGCGAAGAAATGCTGCCTCGGATCGCGCTCGGTGGTTGCGGCGAGATCGATGGTGCGCTGGCGGGAAGCTTCGAATTCGCGAAGAAGCTGATCGTGAGGCAGACGGCCCGAAGGCTGGACGGCTTCGGGCGCCTGGCGGCGATTTGTGCGGTCGGCGGCGATATGAAGCAGTTCGTCGTCGCGGCCGTCGAACGGACTGCGTTTCGATGAGTCGGCTGGCTGGCGCAGCGCGTTCGAAATACCGTCGATTGCGCGGTTCTCCACGGTGACTAGATGTTCCAGGCATTCAGCGATGGACCAGCGGTCTGGCGCCGGTTTGAATCGCATCTGTGCAGGCGAGAGCCCACTGGCCGCGCGCAGCAGATTATCGCGGGTTTGCGTCAGGTAGCTGACAGCCCGCTCGAGTTCAGGTGATTTCATTTCTTCGCTCGCTTCCCGAAGGTCGCCCGGGCGTGCGGTCCACTGAAAACCGCTGAATGTCGGAGCTCCCTTCAGCTTCTCACCGCAAGAAAGCTCCGACTCCCCAAAAGCACAACTAGTTGATCGAGCGCGTCAGCGGCCGGCGCGGCTTTGTCCGGCCGAGGCGGCCTTCGCTGCCGGTTTTTCTTCATCGGCGGAGGGTTTCTTCCCGTTGTCTGAAGCCGGACCGGCGATACCGAGGACTTTGCGCAAATCGTGCTCGATTTTGTCGCGAATGTCTGTGTGCTCCTTCAGGAAGAGGCGCGCATTCTCGCGGCCCTGGCCGAGGCGCTCGCCCTTGTAGGAAATCCAGGTACCCGACTTTTCGAGCGCGCCGCGCGTTACGCCGAGGTCAAGCAGGTCGCCTTCCTTGGAAACACCTTCGCCGTAGATGATGTCGAATTCCGCCTCGCGAAACGGCGCGGCGACTTTGTTCTTCACCACTTTGCCGCGCGTGCGCGAGCCGACCACGCGGTCGCCTTCCTTGATCGACTGAATGCGGCGGATATCGACGCGGATTGAAGAATAAAATTTCAGCGCACGGCCGCCGGTAGTCGTCTCCGGATTTCCGAACATTACGCCGATTTTCTCGCGAATCTGGTTGATGAAAATCAGGCAGGTCTTCGATTTAGAGACGATCGCGGTGAGCTTGCGCAGCGCCTGCGACATGAGCCGCGCCTGCAATCCCATTTGCGGCTCGCCCATTTCGCCTTCGAGTTCGGCTTTCGGCACCAGCGCGGCCACGGAGTCCACGACGACGACATCGACGGCATTCGAACGAATCAGCGCTTCGGCGATTTCCAGCGCCTGCTCGCCATTGTCGGGCTGTGAAACGAGCAGGTCGTCCACATTGACGCCCAATTTACGCGCATAGACGGGATCTAGCGCGTGCTCCGCGTCGATGAACGCGGCCTGTCCGCCGAGTTTTTGCGCTTCGGCGATTACGTGTAGCGTGAGCGTGGTTTTGCCGCCCGATTCCGGGCCGTAAACCTCGATCACGCGGCCGCGCGGAAATCCGCCGACGCCGAGAGCGGAGTCGAGAGAGATCGAGCCGGTGGGAATCACGCTGACGGGCACAAGAACGTCGCGAGTTCCCAAGCGCATGATGGAGCCCTTGCCATACGTCTTTTCAATCTGCGAAATCGCTAGATCCAGATTCTTAGTTTTGTCGTCGTTCATAGCGCGCACCTCGATAGGCTTTTCGTTTAGTCCACGCGTCTGGGAGGAGACGCAGGCGGCCCGATAATACCAGAGAGAGCCGCGGCCCGTTCGGCCATTTCTGCCACCCAAACACGCGAAACCGTCGTGCCTGAGCCCGGAGACCCCCGAATGAGGGCATCTTACCGCAAGGCGAATAAAAAGCAAAGACTTTTCAGAAGGTCAAACCCCTGAGGCTTTCAGGCGCCCGGATGCTCGCGGAGCTTTTCGCGCCCAACGTGAAGCCTAGGACGATTCAGTTTTCAAAGAGCAGGCGGCCCTCGCCGAGAGGACCGTTCTTTCACGCGAGCGACTTGGAAACCCCTTGTTTCCGGCTGGGCCCGATGCTTCAAATTCAATGATTTCTAATGCACCGGGACGTTCCGCCCTTGTTTTTTCAAGTGATTATTTTTCTGTTACTTACCTGTGCGCAAGGTTGATTGAGTGTTCCGCCCTTGTTCTGTCCCACAGGAGCCGAGAAAGGCGAATATATAGCGAAAGGCGCATTGCACTGAGCAGGAAGGGGCTTTCTGCTTCGGCCCGACAGCAGCTTGCGATTCCGACCATTTTTGGCATCCGTCTCACGTCCTATCCCCGCAGCCCGCGCAGCTGAGCCACGGCAGGATCCAGCCGACAGCTAAAAACGAGCTACGGTAGCATGGCGGCGGATTCGCGTCGAGGTTCAATTTAAGCGCAGTACCTACTTTCCCGTTTTGGGAACGGGGTCGAGAGCCATCGCGAGAGGCGCTACTGGACGGAGTCGCGGAGGAGGATTACGTCGGAGGTTAACTCGCCGCGGGAGACGGCAAGGCGTTTACCGTCTGGCGACCAGGCGAAGCTGGTTATCTGCTCGGAGGTAAAGTTCGTGAGCTGATGGCCCTTCGAGCCGTCGAGCGGCTCGACCCAGATGTTGCCCACGCCTTTGTCCAGGATCGCGTAAGCGATGGTCTTGCCGTCAGGAGTGAAGTGGACGGTTCCGCCGGTGTTGCGCGGATCGACCGGAATCAGACGCGGCGCCGCTTCTCCGCTCGCCGAGAGATCAAACAAGGCGAGACTTGCTTGCGTGGCGCGCTCTTGAGCATTCGAATGAAACACGATGTATGCTGCCGTTTTTCCGTCGGCAGAAATGCCCGGCCCAACAAAATAGGAATTTGGCAAAGCGCCGGGCTCAACCTCCGCCGTGCCGCCGCTCAACGGAACGCGCATGAGCCGGTAATTGGTCAGGTCTTCGTAATAAACCCATTTTCCATCAGGCGAGCACTGCGCGAGAGCGTCATTGTGACCAGACGTAAGCTGCACGGGATCGGACCCGTCGGCATTGGCGCGCCAGAGGTTTGCGGAATTGGAGCCAGTATGCTGGAACCACGTGAAAACGACGTAACGACCGCTCGAGCAAGAGACCGGCCAGAGGATAGCTGCCGAGGAGTCGGACAGCAAAGTGAGCGGATTCGTTCCGTCGATTGGGGTCTTTACGAGCCGATCGCCTTCGGACACGAGTAATAGATCGTCCGGCATCCAGTCGACGCCCGACGACGCTTGCCATCTGGGGATGCCGGCAACCACCGTAGACGCGCCCTGGCCTGTGCCCGAGAGCACGTCGAGTTCCGCGGAGGTTTGCACCTGGACAGTGGCCAAGGATTTTCCGTCAGTGGAAAGGGAAAGAGACTCGTAGTCGTTTGTGTCGTTGGTGACGGTACGGAATGTTCCAGCGGGATAGGAAACAATTCCGATTTGAGCGCGAGCGGGCCTCTTCCCGATGGAGAGAACAACGCCGGACGAGGAATAGATCATCGCCAGGCCATGACCGCTGGGCAGCCATGCCAGTTCAAACGGGACTTTGTCGTGAAACTTAACGAATGCCCTCTCACGGCCGCTCGCCAGGTCAAATATATCTATTCCGCCGACAGCGTTTGCAGGCTGATGCGTACTCAGAGCGATGGCCTTACCGTCAGGGGACCACGCGACATTGAATGCGCTACCCGACCCCTCGGTTGTAATACGAGCGATCAGCAACACCTTTTCGTCGCTTCCATCCGCGTTGGCACTGAGCAAGCGCCACTTGCCGAGCTCAGGGTCGTTGAAGCGAGCGTAGGCCACACGTTTGCCATCAGGCGAGAAACTGACATTGGTGTCCACATCCTTGACGATGAGCTGCGGCGTACCGCCGAGGACCGGCGCGCGATATAGGTTCCAATCTGTTAGGCTCCTGTCGATCGCTTCCTTAAAAAAAATGTAATTGCCGTCGGGCGAGAAAGTGAGCGAATCATAAGCGACCTGGGCCGGAGGGATGACCTGTGTATCACTGTCGGTAGGGATGTTGCGGAGCCAGAGGCTTTGTTCGCCATTGGTGTTTCGCACGCTGAGAATAAACTTGCCATCCGGAGAAACAGCGGCCGCGGCGGCTTCGCCGGAATGCGTAATTTGAGAAATCGTGAAATTCTGGAAAGCCTGGGGGCCGGCGGGAGCGGAGCGCCAAAAAAAGAAATACCCTGCCGCACCGACAATCAACAGGACTGCGATCGCGCCGCCAACGAGCGCCCAATTGCGACGACCAGCAGAGGCGACGGCAACCGCGCTGGCCGATGATGCCTCGGCGGCCGGCACGCGCGCAACGGAAGATCCCTTAATAAAATCACCGGCCGTCGAGACGGAAGCAGGATCGTTCGCGCCCGCGCCCGAGCGCACACTGCTGCCAGGCACAACGGGGGCCCCGGATTCGCTCAGGGCGACGTCGGCGCGAGATTGGGAGTGGCGGCCGGAGTCGAGCTCGCGCTTCAAGCGCTTCAAGTCGGCGCGAAGCTCGGCGGCGCTTTGGCAGCGCAAGTCGCGGTTCTTTTCGAGCGCTTTATTGATGATGGCTTCGAGCTGCGGTGGCAGATCCGGATTCAGGCGTACCGGCGAGACGGGGGCGCGATTCAGAATCGAGTCGAAAATCACAGCCGAAGTGTCTCCGCGAAACGGAAGAGCGCCAGTGGACATTTCGTACAGCACGACGCCGAGGCTGAAAAGATCGGTGCGCGCATCGAGTTCCTTGCCACGCGCCTGCTCCGGCGACATATAGGCGATGGTGCCGAGAGCGGAGCCCGGACTGGTGAGCTGCGCTTCGGGAACTTCGGTGATCAGCGTTGTTCCGGCAGCCACAGCCTCGGCGACCGCTTCCGCAACGACGGGCCTCGGCCGTGCGGCCACCTTTGCTAAGCCGAAATCGAGGATTTTGGCATGGCCGCGATTGGTGACGAAAAGATTGGCGGGCTTAATATCGCGATGAACGATGCCCCGCGAATGAGCCGCGTCCAGCGCGTCCGCCACCTGAATGCCGAGATCGACGATCTCCTCGATATCGAGCGGCCGGCCTCGAATCATGTGTTTCAAGGTTTGTCCTTCGAGCAGTTCCATGGCAATGAAGGGCTTGCCGTCCGCTTCGTCAACCTCATAAATCGTACAGATGTTCGGATGATTGAGCGCGGATGCGGCGAGAGCTTCGCGCTGGAAGCGTTCGCGGGCGGCACGATCCTTGGCGAGTTCGTCGGGAAGAAATTTCAGCGCGACGAAGCGGTGAAGCCGGAGGTCTTCGGCCTGATAAACGACGCCCATGCCTCCGCCGCCCAGCTTTTCGACGACTTGATAGTGGGTAATCGTCTGGCCAATGAGCGGATCGGGACCGGGCATAGTGCCCGCCATCTTACCACCCGGCCGTCGCGTTCGACGATGCCACGTGCAACAGCTATGGGCCGGAGTAGTATCCCTGGCGAGCCTCGACTGAGAGGTCCTTTTTCTTGGCGGTGAGATGGATCGTGTGGTAGCCGGAATCGGTGTCCGGTGGATTGGGCGTGTAGCCGACGCCGTACTGATTGCGGAGGCCTTCGGCGGCTACGGAGTATATTTGATCGAGCGGCAGGTTCTTTGAAACTTCAAACATGACGCCGCCGGTCTGCTCGGAAATTTGCAGCAGGATTTTCTTGCCGTCGACGCGCGGCTCGCGCGGGTACTGATTCCCTCCCCCGCCGCCGGGGTAGCCGCCGCCCGGATAGCCGCCACCGCCGGGCCAACCGCCACCCATGCCGACTCGGCGATGGGGACGATCGTAGCCGTTGTGCGACTCTTCACCAGCGAAATAGATGGTGTAGACGGCGGTGTCGGCGCGCTGGGCAGTCTCGATGGCGTCCGTGAGCGATTCCTTGCTGCCGCGGTCGACTCCATCGGAGAGGACGAATATGGCTTTGCGGCCCTGCTGTTTCTTCATGATGTCGTCGGACGCGAGCCAGATCGCATCGTAGAGATGAGTGCCGCCACCCATGCGATCGTGGCCGCCATCGTCGCTTCCACCGCCGTTGCCGCCGTTATCATCGTCGCGATTCAGCTGCGGCGTATTGAGAAGTTGCAGGGCAGCCTGGAGCTTCGGGCGCGACGACGTTAAATCCTGGAGCAGCTCGACTTCACGATCGAAATGGATGACGAACGCGACGTCCTTCGCGGTGAGCAAGTGATCGAGAAACGTGTAGCTGGCATCGCGCTCCGGGACGATTTCCGCGCGCTGGCTTTCGCTGGTGTCGACCAGCAGGCCGAGCGTGAGCGGCACGTCTGCCTGCACGACAAAATTTGAGATGGTTTGCGGGCGGCCGTCTTCTTCCAGGTTGAAGTCGTCTTTCGTGAGGTTCGGAACGATTTTGCCGTGCTTATCGCGGACTGTGGCATAGACCGTGACGAGCTTCACGCTGCTGGAAATTTTCCCAACGGGAGCCGCCGGCACATGATGCAGCTGGGGCTCGCCGGAAGAGGATTGTGGCTCTTGCGCGCGCGCCGTGCCGAATGCAAAAGCTATGGCTGACAAGACGGCGATTAGCAAACGCCGGCGCGATCGGAGGCTGCGTAGCGAGATCGAGATCGTCATGGGCTTAGGTGAGATGCAGATCGTCTATCCAAGATTCGCCAGCGCGGTTGCGGGTTGCCTGTCGCACCTCGCGAGCAGCCGCCGCACTGAATCCGCAAAGATCATACGTCCTGCTACGAGTACGTGTAAAAGCCGCGGCCTGATTTGCGTCCGAGCCAGCCGGCGGCCACGTATTTTCGCAGCAACGGACAGGCACGATACTTCGGGTCCCCGAAACCGCGCAGCAGCACGTCGAGTATTTCGACGCAGACATCCAAGCCGATGAAATCCGCAAGCTGCAGCGGGCCCATCGGGTGATTCATGCCGAGCTTCATCACCGTATCGACGGATTCGGGTGTTGCGACTCCCTCCATCACGGCAAAAGCAGCTTCGTTGATCAACGGCATGAGCACGCGATTCGAGACAAAACCGGGGGAATCGTTCACGGCAACGGCCGTTTTGCCGAGCTTTTCGCAGAGCGCGGTGGTGGCGGCGAAGGTTGCGTCACTCGTCGCGATTCCGCGGATTACTTCCACGAGCGCCATAACCGGGACCGGGTTCATGAAGTGCATGCCGATGAAGCGGTCGGGGCGGCCGGTGTGGGCCGCGAGCTGCGTGATGGAAATCGAAGACGTGTTGGAGGCGAGAACTACACCGGGACCGACGACGGAGTCCACGTCTTTGAGGATGCGGATTTTCAGATCGAGCTGCTCGGGAACGGCTTCGACGACGAAATCGGCGGCGACAAGCGCGACGTTATCGGTGACCGGCTGAATGCGCGCGAGGGCGGTGGATTTTTCCGTGGCAGTAATTTTTTGCTTGGCTACTTCCCGGTCAAGGTTTTTTGAGATGGTGTCAAGAGCGCGGTCGAGGAAGTTCTTGTCGATGTCGCGGAGCAGCACACGATAGCCGGAGCGCGCAAATACGTGCGCGATGCCGTTGCCCATGGTGCCGGCACCGAGAACTGCAACTGTCCTAATCGAATCCGCGGACATGGCAGCGTCGATGATAGCGAAGCGAGCGAGGCAAGGGAAGGTATCAACGTTTACGGGTTTCGGCGAATCTTCGTCCGGCGCGGCAGGATCAGGATCACGACGCCTCGGAACAGGCGACGGAGCCGAAGCCCTAGATCGCTTCTGGCCCGGGCGCGCCGGGCTTCAGCGCTTCGCCAATCACCTGCTGTGCGAGGGCAGCGTTTTCCGGATGCACCAGAATCGCGAGCTCGTCGGGTTGGATCGCGAAAATTTGCGCGAATTGACCGTGCCGCGAGAATTCCTTCGCCGGAATGCCGGCTTCTTCGAGAGCAGCCAGGGCGGCACTGAAGGCGACTGGATCGTCTCCGCGCCAAGCGGCCACCGGCGGCTCGTGATTGGAGGAATGACCGGGTGCCTTGGCTTTTGCGGGAAGGCTCGGTACAAGATCGACTCCGCAATCGGAACAAACTTTGAATCCAGGACGATATTCCACACCGCATTTAGGGCAGAACATGAAAGCCATTGTAGCGTAAGCAGATGCGCGCGACGCGAGGAG
>JASHWB010000045.1 GCA_030044295.1 Candidatus Acidiferrales bacterium | reverse complement strand
GAAGACTAATGCGAATGTTTCTGCTCGTAGTGTGGCTTGAGCTGATAACTGCTTTTGTTGAAGCAATCGGCACAGCGGTATTCCTGGAGTCTGGGCACTAATACGCCCCCGATCATCTCCACTTCCGAACTTCCGAGTGACCAGCCCCCAAACCTTGCGCACGAGATCATACGACACTTCGCTCGGCGCGAGGCGTCAGGCAGCGGTTGAGGGCTGAGGTTGGAGGACGCCGGCGAGAAGGGCAGCGAGAGCGCTGATGTTGAAGGGTTTTTGCAACATGGCGGCGCCCTTGCCGCGCAGTTGATCGAAGATTTCGGATTCAACTAATTCACCGGTCATGAAAACGAATCGAGGCAGTTCTCCGCCGCGGCGGACAGGCGCGAGGTGACGCGCAGGAACTCCCGCGCCGGCTGATGCGGATCGCCCGCTAGCAGCAAGCTGCTCGAAAAATTTTTCGCCGCTCATGCCGGGAAGATTGAAATCGCAGATCACCACATCGCATGGATTCGCTTCCAGGTAGGTCATCGCTTCCTCGGAACTGGCCACGGCGTGCACCTTCATGCCTCTCGCGGAAAGCCCCTCCTGCACGATTTCGCGAATGCTTTCTTCATCGTCCACGATCAAAGCCGTGTGCCCAGCCAACGCCTCAGACGCCGCCGGCGCCGATTTCACGGGCTGAGCGGCGGGCGGCGCTGCGACCGCTTCGGCAGCGGCAGGCAAGAAGACGCGAAATTCCGCTCCGCGTCCTGGCTCGGAGTGCGCTTCGATCGTGCCCCCGTGATCCTTCACGACACCAAGGCAAATCGTGAGTCCCAGGCCGCTGCCGCCTCCGGGACGTTTCGTGGTGAAGAAAGGATCGAAGATCTTGGAAATGTTTTCGGGAGGAATCCCGGGGCCGTCGTCCGCCACGGCGACGCACGCGAACCCGCCCGATTTCTTCAGCGAAATTACAACCCCGCCGCTATCGCGCGCCGTCAAAATGGACTGCTCCGCGTTGATGAGCAGATTCGAGAATATCTGAGTCAGCAGGCGGCGGTCGCCTTCCACGTGCGGAATGTCCGCAGGCGGATCGAATTTCACGGAGATGTTTTTGGCCGCAAGCGAAGCGCTTTGCGAACGAATCACGTCGCGCAACACTTCTTCCAGGCGTAACTTGGCGCGTCCCTGGATGCTCGGCCGCGAAAAAGCCAGCAAGTTCTGGACGATGCCGGCCGCGCGGCGAGCCTGCTGCAAGACGAGGTCGATCTGGCGGCGCGTGGTGTCGTCCGGAGCGCGGTCGCGCAGCAGATCGCTGACTCCCAAAATAGCTGTGAGCGGATTGTTCAGTTCGTGCGCGGCGCCGGCCATCATCTGGCCCATGGCGGCAAACTTCTCTTTCTGCGCATTTTGCTGCTCGGCAAGGTGCGCTTCCGTAACATCGCGCACAGAAGCTACGGCGCCTGTGATGCGTCCCTCTTCATCGAACATCGGGCTGGCGCTGGTGCGCAGGGTCCGCCATTCGCCGTTGGCGTGACGGACACGGCTTTCCAGCTGCGCATTGCCCATGTGGCCATCGACAATATCCCGGATCATCTTGAGCAGAGCTTCGCGATCCTCGGGATGCGTCGCGCCGCCTATGCGACGGCCGAGATATTCTTCGGGAGAAGCGCCGAGCACGTCGCGCGTTCGCTCGCTGAGGTAGGTAAAATGCCCCTCGCGATCCATTACAGCGATCATGTCCGGAAAACACTCGATCAACTGGCGGCCGAACCCTTGCTCGCGATGAAGCTTCTTCTCGATTTCCATCCGTTCCGTAACATCGACGATAATGCCCTGCAAGCGCACCGGCTTCCCGGAAGCATCGCGAATCGCGAATCCAGAGGTGAGGCAGTAGACTCTTCTGCCGTCCTTGCGGCGCAGCACGATGTCCACGTTCTGAACCGAACCTTTTTCGCTGATCAGCCGAAGGAATCGTTCGCGATCCTCCGGCTTGTCGTAGTAGTCCGCGAAATTCTCGCGTAGGAGCTGTTCCTTCGAGTCGAATCCGAGCATGCGCACAAGCGCGGGATTGGCGTCGAGGACTCGGCCGGCCGGAGTAGAAAAGATAATGCCCTCGCGAAGGGATTCGAAAAGCTCCGTGAATCGAATCTCCGACTCGTGCTGGGCGGTCACATCGCGCGCGCATCCGATCACCGATCGCGAGCCGTCCGCATCTTGCTTCACTTGCAGCCAACAGGAGAAATAGCGGCTCTCTTTTTCATGCGTAAGCCGAACGGGAATGGTGCCGGACCAGGCACCCGTTTCCAGCAAGGCGGGCAAGGCGCGCTCGATTTCCGCGGGAGACGGCGAGTCGAGGAATTCGGTCAGTTTCCGGCCAATCAGTTCCTGAAATGAAGCGCCCAAAATCCGCGACAATTGCAGATTCGCGACACGAATTTCGCCTTGCAGCGACAGCCTGAAAAGCGCCTGGTCCAGATGGTCGATCAGTTCGCGGTACGCCCTCTGAGAGCGCGAAATCTGCTCGTTCAGCAGCTGGAGCGCGGATTCAGCCGAAGTTTCTGAAGCGTCTGTTTTTTTGTGCGGCGTCTTGGGCATGGACGATGCGCTGCTCCCGTCCGGCAAGGCAGGTGTTTGGGTCACTTGAAATTCTACAGGGCTGGCTTGGAGTGCGGGGAAATAAAGCGGCGGCCTTTGCGATCTATTAAATAGTCTCTGTAGCGCGCGAAGCCGTGAAATCGCAAACTTTGGTCCGCGAGATGGACATCGTTAAAAATAAGAAGACGGGCCCTAGAATTCCAGGGCCCGCTCCTCTTGCACGCAGCCTACTCCCAAAGAGGGATCCTTCGGTCCGCCCACGCCGCGGCCCTCAGGATGACCTGCTCATCGTATGATTAACTCTCGGCGACCGCGTCCGCATCCTTGCGCAAGAAGTCCAGCGCTGCAGCCTCTTCCGGCGTGAGCTCGGGCTCGATTGGCTGCGGCTCCTCCTTGGGAATTTCGGTGAGGAGCTGGATGTTGCGGTAGCGCTCGAGTCCGGTGCCCGCGGGAATCAGACGGCCCATGATGACGTTTTCCTTCAGGCCGCGCAGATAATCCACTTTCCCGGAAATCGCCGCTTCCGTGAGAACGCGGGTGGTTTCCTGAAAGCTGGCCGCGGAAATGAACGAGTCGGTGGAAAGCGACGCCTTGGTGATTCCAAGGAGCAGCGGACGGCCGGTAGCCGGGCGCCCTCCCTCGCGAATAACGCGGTCGTTTTCCTCGCGGAAACGGAACTTATCGACCTGTTCCTCGAGCAGGAACGTGGTGTCGCCCACATCCTCGACCTTCACCCAGCGCATCATCTGTCGGACGATGGTCTCGATGTGCTTGTCGTTGATGTTGACGCCCTGCAGACGATAAACCTCCTGAATCGAGTTCACGAGGTACGCCTGCGTGTACTTTTCCCCGAGGACGGCGAGAATGTCGTGGGGATTGAGCGGCCCATCGATCAAAGGCTCGCCGGCCCGGACGTGTTCGCCTTCCTGCACGTTGATGTGAACGCCGCGCGGAATGGAGTACTCCTTGAGGGTGCGGCTGTCCTCGCTTTCCACGTACACCTTGCGCTGGCCCTTGGCAATTTCGCCGTACTTGACCACGCCATCGATTTCGCTGATGACCGCGGGATCGCGGGGCTTGCGCGTTTCGAAGAGCTCGACGACGCGCGGGAGACCGCCGGTAATGTCCTTGGTCTTGGTGGTCTCGCGAGGAATCTTCGCGAGGACGTCGCCGGGCTGCACCTCGTCGCCATCGGCCACCATCAAGTGCGCGCGCGAGGGCATGAGGTACTTCTTGCGGACGCGTCCCTGCGAATCGCGTACAAGGATCATGGGCTGGTGCTTCTCATCGCCGAGCGGCAGCGTGACCACCAACTGCGAAAGGCCGGTGACCTCGTCCACCTGCTCTTCAATGGTGACTCCGGGCTGCAGGTCCTTAAACTCGATCGTGCCCGCCGTCTCGGTGAGAATCGAGAAGGTGTACGGATCCCATTCGACCATCGTCTGGCCGACGGTGACCGCATCCCCATCTGCGACCTTGAGGCGCGCGCCGTATACGACGTGGTGCCGCTCTTTCTCGCGGCCCTTGTCGTCCACGACGGCGATCAAACCCGAGCGGTTCATGGACACGATGGTCTTGCCGCGGCCCTCGACGACGTTGAGGTCGATGAATTTCACGAAGCCGTTGTTGCGGGCCTCGACCTTGGACTGTTCGGTGACGCGAGTGGCCGTGCCGCCGATGTGGAATGTGCGCATCGTGAGCTGCGTGCCGGGCTCGCCGATGGACTGAGCGGCGATCACGCCGACCGCTTCGCCCATCTCGACGAAACGTCCGGTGGCCAGATTGCGGCCATAGCAACGGGCGCACACGCCGCGCCGGGATTCGCAGGTGAGCACGGAACGAATCTTCACCCGCTCGATACCGGCGGCCTGAATGGCGTTGGCCAGTTCCTCGGTGATTTCCTGGTTGATCTCAACGATGACGTTGCCCTCGTAGTCCTTGATCTTTTCGAGGGATACGCGGCCAACGACGCGGTCGCGCAGCGGCTCGACTTCAACACCTGCCTCGAGAATCGGCTCGACGTAGATGCCGTCGGCCGTGCCGCAGTCGAACTCGTTGATGATCACGTCCTGCGCCACGTCCACGAGACGCCGCGTCAGGTAGCCTGAATCGGCGGTCTTGAGCGCCGTATCGGCCAAGCCCTTGCGAGCGCCGTGCGTAGAGATGAAGTATTGCAGCACGGTGAGGCCTTCACGGAAGTTCGACGTGATTGGCGTCTCGATGACCTCGCCCGAAGGCTTGGCCATCAATCCGCGCATTCCAGAAAGCTGGCGAATTTGCTGCTTGGAGCCTCGGGCGCCGGAGTCGGCCATGACGTAGATCGGATTGATCACGCCTTGCTTATCCTGCTCTTCAAGGGCCTTGAACATCTCGTCGGCCACTTTCTCGGTGACGTCGCTCCAGATGGCGATGACTTTGTTGTAGCGCTCGCCGTTGGTGATGGCGCCATCGAGATACTGCTGCTGGACCTTGACAACTTCATGCTCGGCGGCATCCACGAGCTTGGTCTTCACGCTGGGGATGACCATGTCCACGATGCCGATGGAAACGCCGGCCTTCGTGGCGTAGAGGAATCCAAGCTCCTTCAGGCGGTCGAGCACCTGGACCGTTTTTTCCAGGCCGTAGCGCAGATAGCAATACTGCACCACGGACTGCACGCCCTTCTTCTTGAGCAGGCCGTTGATAAACGGCATGTCGGACGGCAGGTGGTCATTGAAGATCACGCGGCCGGCGGTGGTGTGCAGGAACTGCTTGTTCAGGTGCACAGGCTCGGTGTGCGACACATCCTGATCGTCGAACGCGTTGGTCAGGTCGATCACTTCGCCGGTGTAGCGCAGACGGATCGGCGTGAGCAGTTCAACCTCGCCCGCGTCGAGCGACATGATCACTTCTTCTGTGGAACCGAAGGCGCGGCCCTCGCCCTTGGCGTTCGGCTTTGCCTTGGTCATGTAGTAGATGCCGAGCACCATGTCTTGCGTTGGCACGGCCAGCGGGCCGCCATTCGCAGGCGACAGGATGTTGTGCGAGCTAAGC
>JASHWB010000478.1 GCA_030044295.1 Candidatus Acidiferrales bacterium | reverse complement strand
TGTGGATTGCCGGCCTAAGCTTTTGGCACAGTCATCATTTCGGCCGGCTCGATCCAGAAAAGACGCTGCGCATCGTAGTCCCAGGATTCGTGGCCCTCACGGTGGGCGTGCAAATCATGCTTTCTAGCTTTTTCATCAGCGTCCTCGGTATGGGCCGGAAACGGCCGTGAAGAGTGCGCCGGAGTCGCAAGCGTTTGGCGCGCAGGATTTGGCGGGCGCCCTGCACGAGAAGCTCGTCTTTGGCCGCAGAATCAGGGTCCTGGCCCGGCACCTCGCCGCGCTGATACCGCCGGGGGCTCGCGTGATCGACATCGGCTGCGGCGACGGCTCGCTGAGCGACCTGATCGCGCAGACCGTTCCGCAGGTCTGTATCACAGGCATCGACGTGCTCGTCCGTCCGAGCTGCCATATCCCGGTGCGGCCCTTCGATGGGATCAGCGTTCCTTACCGGGACGATAGCTTCGACGTCGCAATGTTCGTCGACGTTCTGCACCACACTCTCGATCCGGTTGTGCTGCTTCGAGAAGCGGCGCGCGTTGCCCGAACGATCGTCATCAAGGATCACACCCGAACCGGCTTTTTGGCGGGCCCAACGCTCCGGTTCATGGACTGGGTCGGCAACGCATCACACGGAGTTTCTCTTCCCTACAACTATTGGACCGACGCCCAGTGGGATGCGGCGCTCAGCGATTTGCGGCTGCGGACACTCCAGCGCACTACCAAGCTGGCTCTGTATCCGCCTCCTGCATCTTGGATTTTCGATCGGCGGCTCCACTTCGTCGCCAAGTGGGAGCGAGCCACCAAGCCCGCGACCGTAGGATCCGCTCCGGCATAAATCTCCCCTCGAACGAAACGCGCTGCCCGAACAAAACCTGTTTCACCACTGCACGCCGGGATACAAGCTTGGAATTCGCGTAGCCCGGTACGCATTCTGCCCTCCAGCCACCTGCATCTGCCACACAGTGACGGGCGGCGTCGTTTTTGTCACCTCGAAGATTTGCGAAGGGCTCAGTGCGCACTCATCGAATTCGATATCTCCATTCGCCAGCACGCGGGAACTGCCGCCCCAAAACGAATAGGTGGGTGCCAGATCGTCAAGCCATTCGATCGTCGCCGTTTTCGCCGATTCGTCGAGCTGGAAAATAGGCACCTGGCTCGTACATGCGGGCGTAGTCGAGCACTCTTCCCCATTGGAATTCAACACCCGATTGTCTCCGTTATCGAACATGGTCACCTGAAACGTTCCGCTGCTGTTACTGCTGATCACGTTGACGTCGTGCGACGCGTAAGGCCAATCGACTGGATCGGTTCCATTCACCAGCGTGAAATCACCCTGATAACCCAGCGTCCAGAGAATGTTTCCCGTTCCATTGCCGTTGTTATAGTCGATCTTAATGATCCACGATTGGTCGCGGATGGAAACGATCAAGTCATTGTCGCTCGGTGAATAGACGACCGCGTTGGTGTGCGTCCAATCGGGCCAGCTAATCCCCTGACGAGTTGTGTCGAGATGGTCGAATTCGTTCCACGTCCATACTGGGTTGTGATTCTGATCGAGATCGATCACCACGTCTCCCGTCACGGTCGTCCCGCTTACCACCTGCGAGAGCGATGCAAGGACGATGAGGTGGCCGTTCGGTAACATCGCGAAATCGTGGTGCGTGCCAATGACAGTCACGTTGCAACCATCGCCGTGACAGGTTCCCGCCGCATTCGCCGCTGCAAGCGCGTTGTTAAGGTCGGTCCCGGTCATCTGCCATTTCACGTTGTCCGCAAGATCAATCTCTTGCATCAGGGACCCACCACCGTCGGGCCCGTTCTCGTCGAAGTTCATCAGGAAATCGCCGTTCGGCATGAGCTTGATCGGGTTCAGCACCGTTCCTGCGCCGACGCCTCCGTTATATGCCCAGATAATGTTGCCGGCGAGATCCGTAACCGCCGGTGTCATGGTGTCGCTAGACCCGCTGACCAGCGATAGCAATTCCACACCGCTCTGCGGCGTCTGCCCCGCGCTTGTCGAAGCCGTGATTACGGGTAGGTTCGCCGCAGGCCAACCCGACGTGGTAAACGTCTGGTCGGTGTCGTCCACCGTGTTGCTGCCGGTGAACTGAACCACCGCCCGCATGTGATACAGAGTATTCGCCAACATCCCCGCCACGTAGATACTCACGGGACCACCGCCCGCGGGCGCGGTCTGAGTCCACGTGCTGTGGCCATTGTCATAGCTCGTGTCCGTGCCAAACTCAATCGAAACGGTGGCCGCAGCCGGCGGCGTGATGGTGTACTGCGCGACTTGCGGGTTGTTCGTCGCCGTCACGACTCCCGGCGCCATCACGGACGCAGTCGCCGACGCCGATTTCGTCGTGTTCCGCTTGCTCGTAGCCGTGATTGTCACCGTGGTGTTTTGCGTCACGCTCGGAGCCGAGTAGTCGCCGTTCGCGTCGATCGTGCCCACCGTAGAATTTCCGCCTGCGATGCCATTCACAGCCCACGTAACGCTGGTGTCGGCGGTGCCCGTCACAGTCGCCGTGAATAATGGCGTGGTTGTGGTTTGGCCGGCGCCGACGTACGCCGTTTGCGGCGTCAGAGAAATCGCCACATCTTGACTGTTCGACGAGCATTCCGCGAAAAAGGCGATGAGCAACAGTGCGCCAAGTACACCAAGAACACGAGCGGATCCAGATGTGCCAGCCATCCGATGACTCCTGATTTTTCCAGAGTAAAAGCTACGAGCCGCTGCGGGCTGGGAAGCCCGCCGAAATGATACCAGAGCCTCACGCCGCGGCGCGTCAAATCTTAATCTTGGCCAAATCCCAACGAAATTTACACGCGACCTTCGATATATCTTTCGTATGGCATGGTGCTTTCCGCCTCGGCTGGTCCCCGTTTCAAGGCTAGCCTGTTCCGCCCCAACTTGTTAACAGGGCGCGCGACATCCCGTTGAACTGCGCATCCAACTAGCGAATAATGGTTTCCCTGTTCCCTGCCACTGGTTGGGAGGGAATATCCGGCTTCAATCGAGAGGGTCGATGGACGTGACTCCGGCCAGCAGCCGCGCGGAAACGCGCGCTCCCAAGCGCCCCGGAGAAGTGTCTTCCGCCTTCGGTGAGTTTTCAGACGGGAAGCGCCCGTCCACGACTCTGTCCGTCATCGTCCCGGCCTATAACGAGCAGTACCTGATCGGATCGAGCCTGGCGAGACTCGGCGTGCTCGGCGAATCGCCCCTGCTCGAATCGGTGAAGATCATCGTGGTGGACGATGGCTCGTCTGATGGAACAGCCGAGGCCATCCGCGTTTTCCGCGAATCCATCGAATCGCGCGAAGCTGACCCGAAAATTTCCTGGGTATGGGTCCGCCATCGGAGGAATAGCGGAAAAGGTGCGGCTATCCGCACGGGGCTCGAGCACGTCGATACGGAACTCGTCGTCATTCATGACGCCGACCTCGAATATCTGCCCCGCGACCTGATCTCCATGGTCGAGGTATTCCTGTGCGAAGACGCCGATGCGGTCTTCGGGTCACGTTTCATGTCCGGCGGCCACAAGCGCGCCCTTTTCTTTCGTCACGCGCTGGGAAACAAGTTGCTGACGTTCCTTTGCGACATGGTCTGCGACCTGAACCTCACAGACATGGAAACCTGCTACAAAATGGTCCGCGCCGATCTGCTGAAGAGCATCCCGCTCGAAAGTTCCACGTTTGACGTGGAGCCCGAGCTGGCGATCAAGCTAGCCAAGCGAGGCGCCCGTGTTTTCGAGGTGCCGATCAGCTATTCCGGCCGGACGTATGGCGAGGGGAAAAAGATCGGATGGCGCGACGGTTTCCGCGCGCTCTGGGCGATCCTTCATTACGCGGCGTCGGGGAAGATCTTCATCGACGACGCCCACGGCGGCGAGATTCTGGACCGGCTGAATCGCGCTCCGCGCTTCAATCAGTGGATGGCGGATGTGATCCGCCCTTACGTAGGCGATCGCGTCCTGGAGATCGGCGCGGGGACAGGCAATTTGTCGATGCATCTCATGCCGCGCTCCGTGTACTGGGCCACGGACGTCAACCGGCACTATCTCGACTACCTCCTCAAGCTTCGCGCCACTCGCCCTTACATGCGCGTCGCTTTCACCGATGCTGCCGAACCCGCCACCTTTCCGACGGGGCAATCTCTGGACACGGTCGTGTGCCTCAACGTTGTGGAGCACATCCAGGACGACATCGCCGCGCTTCGTAACATCCGGCATGTGCTGGACGATGGCGGGCGCGCCATTATCCTGGTGCCGTGCGGGCCGTGGCTCTTCGGCACTCTCGATGAAGTCTTGGGGCACTTCCGCCGCTATACGCCGGACGAACTGGCATCCGTATGCGGAGAAGCCGGTTTTCAGGTGGAGCGGATATTGAAATTCAACAAGCCGGGCGTACCCGCGTGGTGGTTCAACTGCCGGGTTTTGCGTCGCAAGACCTTCGGCTTGGCGCAGGTGCGAATGCTGAATCTGCTGACGCCGCTCTTTCGCCTGCTCGATTCGTGGCTACCTCTTCCTCCGCTTTCCATCATCGCCATTTTGCGGAAAGATGATGCCGTTCTGCGCCAGCCACCTGCCCCGGACCTGCGGGCTTCACAGCCACAGGCCCAGCTGTGAAGCTTGCGCGGGTCTCTTGAAATCGGCGCATGACTGTAAGAATGCAGACTGAATTCGTTTCAGCCTCCCGTCCCCGAATCCTCTCGAGATACCAAATCGCGCTGATTCTGCTCTTTTTTGTCACTCTGCCGCTCGTCAATCCATGGGTTCGCGGCGACGGCGTGGGTTACTACGCGTACGCGCGCTCCCTCCTGATTGAACACAAGTTCGATTTCACGCAGGATTGGCTCAGGGCGAACGCAAGTTTCCGCATGGACCGCATCGACGCGGACGGGCAAATCGATCCCAGCCAATATACTTCGACGAGACATTTGGATAACCATTTCTCCATCGGCCCGGCGATCTTGTGGTCTCCCTTCTTGATCGCCGCGCACGCTGGCGTACTCATCGCCGACCGCCTTGGCGCACATGTTCCCCCTGACGGCTTTTCGCGGCCCTATATGCTGGCGGTATCGTTCGGCACGGCTTTGTACGGCTTTTTGGCGGTGGCGATTTCGTTCGTCCTCGCGCGACGTTTCGTCCCTGAATCGTGGGCGTTTGTCGCGACGATCGGAATTTGGTTTGGCAGTTCGCTCCCCGCATACATGTACTTTGATCCATCCTGGTCGCACGCGCAGTCGGCATCCACCGTAGCTTTATTCGTATGGTATTGGTTACGCACGCATGGCCAACGCACCATCGCTCAGTGGGCGATCCTCGGCGCAATCGGCGGCCTGATGATTGATGTGTACTACGTCACGGCTACCTTGATCCTCCTGCCCATCATCGAATCGCTCGCGGTCTATTGGGAGGCCGTACGAAGCAAGCCACGCACCAACGCAGGGCCTTGGATTGCAGGAAACGCGGTTTTTAGCGTCGTTCTGATCGCCGTTTTCTTTCCCACTTTGCTCGTCAAGAAAATCATCTATGGCAGCTTCATCAATTTCGGCTACACCGAGCATTGGTACTGGAATTCTCCCGCATTCTTCAAAGTATGCTTTTCCGCCGATCACGGTCTGTTTACGTGGACCCCTATCCTGGTTCTCGCAGTACTCGGGCTTTTCGCCTTGCGCGCTCGCGACCGGGCCTTCGCCAGCTATCTGATCGCAGTATTCGTCCTATACCTGTACGTGATGGGCTGCTATGAAAACTGGCACGGTGTTTCGTCTTACGGCAGCCGCTTTTTCGTCTCCCTCACCGCGCTTTTCGTGGTCGGGCTCGCGGCGCTCTTCGACTGGTGTTGGCGCAAATGGAACCCGCGCCGGGTGCGTCCGTTCGTTTTCGGCGCTACCGCTGTTCTCGTGCTGTGGAACTTGGGTCTCATCTTCCAGTGGGGAATGCATCTGGTGCCGACACGCGGACCCATTTCCTGGCGCGACGCGGCTTATAATCAGGTGACTGTGGTGCCTCAGGAGGCGGCTTCGGCCATGAAAGCGTACTTCACGCGCCGCTCCAATCTGATGCAGCGGATCGAGCGTACCGACGTAAACGAGCTGAAGTCCCGGGATCAGCGACAGGGTCAGCAGCACGAAGGGCGATCCGACGAATGAATTCCGCTCCCGCTAGCTCGGTAGCCGCCACGCCCGCGACGCTCGAAGCGCACGTCCCTGTCCTTCACATACGGCCACCTTCCGGTTGGTGGGCGATTCCGTTTGAAGAACTCTGGACCACGCGCGAGCTGCTGTATTTCTTCGTCTGGCGCGACATCAAAATCCGCTACAAGCAGACGGCCATCGGCGCAGCCTGGGCCGTCCTGCAACCCTTGCTGGCTATGATCGTTTTCACTCTCTTTTTCGGCCGTCTCGCCCATATTCCCTCTGACGGCCTGCCCTACGCCATCTTCTACTACAGCGCTCTACTGCCGTGGATGTACTTCGCCAGCTCGCTTCAGAACGCCACAAGCAAAATCGTCGAAAATCAAAATGTCATTACCAAAGTCTATTTTCCGCGCTTGATGCTGCCGATTTCAGCGGTCGTCGCCGGACTCGTCGATTTTGCGATCTCGTTCGGGATGTTCGTTGTTTTTATGATTTATTACGCGGTCCGTCCCACTTGGGCGCTGCTCTATTTCCCGTTGTTTCTGCTGCTCGCGCTCGTCACGGCGCTTGGAGCCGGGCTGTGGCTTTCCGCGCTCAACGCGATTTACCGAGACGTTCGGTATGTAGTTCCGTTCCTCATCCAATTTTGGCTTTTTGCGTCGCCGGTTGCCTATTCGAGTTCGCTTGTACCGGCCAAATGGCGCTGGCTGTATGGCTTTAATCCCATGGCAGGCGTAATCGAGGGCTTCCGCTGGTCTCTCACCGGCCACGGCGTTGCGCCAGGGCGCATGCTGCTAACGTCTTCTCTCGTTGCAGTTGCCGGCCTAATTAGCGGGTTGCTATATTTTCAGCGGATGGAGACGACAATCGCTGACGTGGTCTAAACGCGGCACGTCCCTTATCGCGAATTCTCAATTCTACCCAGGTTCGCCGCGTCGGGCTTTCAACCATGAGCCAAACGGCTATTCACGCTGAACGCATCGGCAAGCTCTACCGCATCGGCGAGCGCCAGCGCTATCTCGCCTTGCGCGACGTGCTCGCCAAGCCTTTTGGCCGGAACCGAGGCGGCGGAAATCGAAGTCGTCCTTCGCTCTGGGCGCTCAAGGATATTTCCTTTGATGTCCGCGAAGGTGAGGTAGTCGGCCTAATCGGCCGCAACGGAGCTGGCAAAAGTACCCTGCTGAAAATCCTCTCGCGCATCACCAAGCCGACCGAAGGCGCAGCCACGATTCGCGGACGCGTCGGCAGCCTGCTCGAAGTGGGCACCGGCTTTCATCCGGAACTCACCGGCCGGGAGAACGTCTTCCTGAACGGCTCTATTCTTGGCATGAGCAAGCGCGAGATTCTGCGCAAATTCGACGAAATCGTGGCTTTCTCTGAAGTCGAGCGGTTTCTCGATACTCCGCTCAAGTATTACAGCAGCGGGATGCAGGTCCGCCTGGCATTTGCCGTCGCCGCCCATCTTGAACCGGAAATCCTTCTGGTCGATGAAGTCCTCGCCGTTGGCGACGTGCAATTTCAGAAGAAATGCCTCGGCAAAATGCAGGATGTTTCCGCCTCCGGCCGGACCATCATCTTCGTCAGCCACAATCTGAATGCCGTAGCAGCCTTGTGTCGTTCCGCGATCCTTCTGGAACGCGGTCAGCTAACGTATGACTCGCAAAACGTTACGGAAGCTCTGCGCCGCTACTCCAGTTCGGCTGTCGCGTCTCACACTGTCGATCTGGCCCGCCATCCGAACCGCGTTTCGCGTACCGCCATTTTCGAAGAAATCTCGATCAGCGATGAAGCCCGCGGCGCCACACACTGCTTCCCGCCCGGCGCGAACGCAATGATTCGTTTGAAAGTAAACCCACCCAGTGCTGTTCTCGGTCCGCGCATCAGTATGGGCTTCACAAATGTTCGCGGTGAACGTGTATTCGCCGTTGGTACTCACATCGGCGGTAACTACATCCCATCCATCGCGGGCCCGGCCGTAATTCGTATCCGGTTCCAAGTGCCGCCGCTCGTTCCGGGCGAGTACAGCATGGACATCGGCGTTTACGATCGTACCGGCGTGCCACTGGACGAGATTTACGCTGGTGCAGTGATCGAGGCAATCAAAGACGATTACTTGCACATGGTTGACTCCCACGGACAGTACACCGGACATATCATGGTCCGCTCTCAGTGGGATTCTGTCGCCGAAAACGAGAGCGGCGCTGCCGGCCTAAAGCCGAGCGCGGTTCCCTCCGACGATCCAGCTGTGCCTCGGCGCGGGTCATGAGCAAAAGCGCAAGGCTCGCTGACGCGCCCTTTTCTCCCGATCAAAATGCGTTTGGATTGTTGACAGAAACCATCGACCCGTTCCGCTACGATGGGCATGTACTCGATCCAGATGAAGTCGGCGGCATCGTTGCGGAGATGGTTCCGCAAGGCGCACGGGTCTTGGATGTTGGCTGCGGGAGTGGCTCGCTCGCTCTCCTCCTCGCCAGCTCCCGTAAAGCTCAGGTAGTAGGCATCGAGCCTGATCCTGCTCGCGCCGACCTTGCCGCCAGACGCGGTGTCACTGTCCACGCCGGCTATTTCACACCGGAGCTGTCGTCGAAAATCGGGCGTTTCGATTTCGTGATCTTCGCCGACGTTCTGGAGCATCTGCCCAATCCCCACTCGGAACTTTTGATTTCGCGCGAGTTCCTGAATCCTCAAGGATGCGTGATCGCCTCCGTGCCGAACGTGGCGCATTGGTCGGTTCGCCTTTGTTTGCTGCGCGGGAAATTCCAATACATGCCTTACGGAATAATGGACGCGACGCATCTTCGATGGTTTACGGCAAATACCGTGAAGAGCCTGTTTGCCTCGTCGGGTTTCAAGGTGATTGAGTACCGCGCCACCGCTGGGAGTCAGGTGCCGGATAATTACGGTCGCGCGCCGCTGCGTTGGCTGGCGCCTCGGTGGAGGAATTCGTTTCTGCGGATCTCAAGCAGGGCCTGGCCGGCGCTTTTCGGATGCCAACACGTTGTGAAAGCTGTGATCGAGTGATTCACAACTGGTTCGACCGCCGCAATCCTGCCAACTACCTGTCCTGAGACCGTTCCTACGACCAGTACCGTTCTGCTTAACACTGTGCTAGCGTGATTGTGGCATGATGGGTTTAGATGCAGAATCGGCGGCAAGTCCGGCCCTGAATGGCGAGCTACCCGCACCAAGCGAAGTTTTGTCGACTTTCGCTAATCGTTCCCAGCGCCGCGCTATCGAGAGTGTCGGCTATGCACCAACTGTTAGCGTCGTTGTGCCCAACTACAATCACGCGGCCTATCTGCGCCAGCGCATCGATTCGATCCTCGCGCAAACCTATCAGGATCTCGAAGTGCTGCTTCTCGACGACCGTTCTACCGACGAAAGCCGTGCGATCATTCAGGAATATGCATCGGACCCACGCGTCCGCATCGATTTCAACGAAGTGAATTCCGGCAGCCCGTTCAAACAATGGAATAAAGGCGTTGGCCTGGCGCGTGGCAAATACATCTGGATCGCGGAATCCGATGATTACGCGGATCCGCGTCTTCTTGAGGCGCTGGTACCGCTGCTCGATTCCGATTCGTCAATTGCATTCGCGTATTGCCGCTCGTGGCGCGTGACGCCGGGCGGCGTCGCCGGATTCGCGGATTACAACTTACCGGACAGCAACCGCTGGGAATCGGACTTTTGCGTCGCTGGCGCCGAGTTTTTTCGGCGCTATTTCGCTTACATCACTCCGGTGCCCAACGCTAGTGCGGCGGTCTTCCGGAAGAGCGTATACGACGCGGTTGGCGGCGCGGACGAATCCTTGCGCCTTTGCGGGGATTGGAAACTCTTTGGCGCGATAGCTTTGCGCGGCATGGTCGCGTATTCCGCCCTTCCGATGAACTATTTCCGTTATCACGAAAATAATGCGCGGAGCCAGACGACGCGGGACGGCCGCGACGTTGCGGAGTTTCTGCACGTCACGCGCTGGGCGCTGGAACGAGTGACGCTGCCCGACGATGAGCTCGCAAAAATTCGTCGCGCGAGGGCTAAAGGCTGGGTGCCCACTCTTTTGAGCTTTCGGACGCCGCCCGATCTACGGAAGCAAATCCTGGAATCTGTCCGCGCCATCGATCCGCATCCCGCGCGGCGTTTCTTTGGTCCCGCGCTCTCAACCCTGTGCAGAAAACTGGCGCGGCACTTCCGCGAGCTTCCATCCATCGTCCGTCCTCGATTTAGCGGCCTTTCCCAATCTGCCTGGCGGAAGGCGAGCCGGTGATGCGCTTGCATTGTGCTAGTGTGAATCCGAAATGAATCCGACCGTCACGGTGCTGGTGGACACCTACAACCACGAACGCTTTATCGAGGAAGCGCTCGTCAGCGTGGTGGAGCAGGATTTTCTCGCGTCCGACACGGAAATCCTGGTGGTGGACGACGGCTCGACGGACCGCACTGCGGAAATCGTTCGCACGTTCGCCCCACGCGTCCGCCTGCTGCGCAAAACGAACGGCGGCCAGGCCTCCGCCTTTAATTTTGGGATTCCCGAGGCGCGCGGACAGATCGTGGCGTTTCTTGACGGCGACGATTGGTGGGCGCGCAACAAACTCTCGCGGGTTGTAGAAACGATGGTCTCCGATCCCGGAGTCGGAATCGTCGGACATGGAATCGTGATCGTCCATCGCGACGGCAGCCGCCAGACGGAAGTCTTGCGCGAAGATTTCCGCTTCCGCGCAGATACCATCCAGGGAGCCAAACTCTTCCGGCGGCGCAAAAGCTTCATGGGCACGAGCCGGATGACTATCCGTCGCGATCTCGCGCAAAAGATCGGCCAAGTCCCGCAGGGGATTCGCTTGCAAGCAGATGAGTATCTCTTTACGCTTGCCGCGGTCCTCGCCACCGCAGAGATACTGCCGGATGCGCTGACGTACTACCGCATGCACGATGCCAACGCTTTCCAAATTTCGAAATTCGATGAAGAAAGCCTTCGCCAGAAACACATGGCGTTAGATGAGCTAGCCCAGAAACTATCGGGGTTCCTCGAGGAACAGGAGATCGCTTCGGACGTGCGCCGCGCGATTATCGGTCCCGTCATGGCGGAAGGCGATCAAGCGCGACTGGTCGCCGTCGGCGGCTGGCCATGGGAACTAGCGAGAGCGGAGATGGAGATATTCGACGTTGTCTACGAGGACGCCAGCGCCGTGCGCCGAATGCTTAAACTCGCGTCGCTCCTGCCGGCCCTGTTTATGCCGCCCCGAACGTACTACCTGCTGCGCCAGCGTGTCGGGCAGAATGACGCGTACAAACGTCTTCGGGAGCGGAGGTTTCCGTTTCCTAA
>JASHWB010000477.1 GCA_030044295.1 Candidatus Acidiferrales bacterium | reverse complement strand
GCATCCTACGCCGATGGCGGGGACGTGTCGATTGGAGAAAGCAACGCCCGCTGGAGGGGGAGGACTAACCAGCGGGCGCACCTTGGATTGGAGGTCCAATGAACGCCGTCACTCTACCCCGCGTGCCGATTCCTGTCTACTTCCCCCATGCCGCGCTCAATCGGTTCCGCTCGCCTTCCGCCTCGTGCGCCCGCGCCCATCGTTCGAGTCGCTCTTGCCGCTCACGCTTGCGCTTCATGACCAATTCTTCGAGTTGTTCGTTGTACTTGCGCTCCGCGATGCGGCGCCGCTGCGTTCCCTTCGCCTGATACTGGTCGCTGTACTGGTAGCTCATGCGCGGGAGAGTAGGCCGAAGTTATCCACAGCGTCAAACCGAAGTTGTGGGTAACTGCCGCCGTTCGACCCATCGTTCCAAGTCTTCGCGGTTGACCCGCCAGTCGCTGCCGATCCGCCATGCGGGAAAGCGCACGGTCCGATCCTTGATCAGCCGGTAAAGCGTGGATTTATGCACGTGAAGCAACTCGGCAGTTTGACCAAGAGTCAGAATCGGAGAATCCATCATCGTTATAGTCCCCTCGGATCGGTCCCGCGCCTCAACAACAACTTCAGGTCGTTATGCATCTCGGTGAGCAGGACGTTCTGATTCGCGAATCGTTCCTGTTCCAGCTTTTCGGCGCGATTGAATTCCTCGCGCATTTCGCCATTGAGCTTATCTACCGCGAGCTTGGCGTCGCTGTCCACCTTCCTGATTTGATCGCCCAGCGCCTCGAACACGCGCTTGGCGGTTTCCGAGCGGTTGTCAAAATCGATCATGAATGCCTCGAACCGCCCTTTTAGTTCGCTGAATTCCGTTTTCTCAACTTTCCGTGCCCATAACATTCCTGCGAGAACCAGCAGACCGGCCGACAGTACACCAAGAATTTCCTCGACGATTCGATCCCAGAAAGCGCCCACATGATTAACCTACACGACTCACGGTTTCGGCGGAGACTGCGGCGGCGGCGCTTCTCCCGTTACCCGCGCGACGGTCGCGGCGAGCGGTTGCGTCACGTTGATGTTGTTCGCGTGAATCAGTCCGGTCGCGAGGATCGCCGGATAGACCGCTCGAAAATCGAAGTGCAAGGCGTAGCGGTATCCGAACCCGATTTCCGCCATGCCGTAGCCAAATAGCCCGGCGCAAACCGTAGTTACAATCTGCACCGTGAGCGATGAGTCGGAGAGTCGCGCGTTAGCGAGACCCGCGAAGGTGAGGCCGGTACAGATGCTCGCCCAGTCAAACAGCAGCGTCTGCGGGTTTTGCCACGCCTGCGCGATGCTCGCAAAGCCCGCGACAAACGACAGCGCTATCAGTCCCAGTCGCTTCCACGTCATCCGATTACCCCTTCAATAGTTGTTGTCGATAAAGCCGTTCGCATCGACGATATGCGCAATATAGTTGTATGCCGCAGGTGTGCTGGACCGGCTGTTACACGGGATAACTCCATTTGCCGCACTGCACACCAATACCGTCGCCTGATAATTTGCGCTGGTCCCTGAATCCGAGGTTCCATTGCAAACCATTCCGCTCGAATCGACGAAACGGACAATCGCGGCAGGATAACCGGTCGTGGTACTGGCGGTCCCAGTAAAAGAGTTTACGAGGTCGCCACTGGTATCGACTGCGTAAGCGTCAAGGTTGGCGCTGCCCTGTGTGGACGAAGCTGTCCCGTTCATTATTTTGGCGGAACTATTCAGGAGATGAATATTGACGTGAGCGGCGCACGGTAACGGCGTCGGCGATTCAGTCGGCGTGGGAGTTGGCGTCGGTGACGGTGTGGGCGTCGCAGTTCCCGGCTCGAACGCCGCCGTCACGCCGACCCAATTTCCGCTGCTTTGTGAGCCGGAGTAGCCGCTATAGGTCGCCGCCGTCTGCGCCAGCAGGTCGATAATCCCGACGCCATAGTTGGTCACGCTACCGGAATATTGCACCAACTCGCGCGAAGTGATTCCGGTCCCGCTCGGATTGCTGTCACTACCGCCGCCGAACGACAAGCAGCCGATGTACGCGTCGTCGGCGACGGAGCTGGTAAGGCTCGGCAATGTCGGGCTAGTGCCGCTCCCAGTGGCACCGGAATGCGTATCGAGCGTGCCGTTTGAGTTGCGGATAATCTCCGCCGCGCACGAGGTCTCGCTGCTGCTGTCAACTAGCGCGTAGCTTCCGCTTTCGCCGCTTCCGGCGATTTTGTAGCAGTCCACGATCCCGCCGCCTCTATCGATCTCGGTGAATCCCGAAGGACACGAGGGACCGCCAAACTGATTCGACCCGCAGACGAAAATTACGTCGCCGCTCTGAATGCCGGTGATCGTCGCGGGCGCGCAATTTGCGCCGGTACCGCTGCTCGACGCGTAAAAACACGGATATTCGCTTCCGCAGGTCGGCAGCGTTGCCGGACTCTGCGCCAATGCGATCGCGGGCGCAACGAGCAGCGCAATAAGCGCGAGCGCGATCGCCAAGCAGAAACGAACGCTTCTCACGGTGCCTCGCTGCATCGACGATTTTGCGTCCTAAGCTCTGATAAGGTTCTCTGTAACCGGACGGCCTTGTCGTAGATATGCTGACAACTAGGCGGCAACGGTGGCATCTTGTATTTCGTCATGCAGTTCTGTTGAACCTGTGAGGCTGCGTCGCGTACGGTCTCCCACGCCGACTGTGCCGCTGTCATCTGAGCCGCTGGAACCGGCGTACAAGACGGCGTCGGGCCAGCCGCGCCTAATGCATTCACGGCGAACGCGAAGATAAAAACTAAGATCGTGACAGATCTCATCATGGCATCAACGTCTCTTTGATATCGACTTTGCTCCACGCAATCGAAAAATCCGGTGCGGTGGTGTCGCCGAACTCACTGCCTAGTTCAATTCCCGCCAGATACCAAGCATTGCTCTCGCCGCCGGTGCTCGCGCCTTCTTCCATGAACGGCAACAGGTTAAGCACCACTTCGCCCGATTGGGTCTGCTGTGAAGGCGGCGCGAAAAACCACACCGTCGAACCCGCACCCGGTCCGTCACTGTATTCCAGGAATCCAACGCTGGTGGGAGTCCCGTTGATCGTCACGGTTTGCGTAAAAGTCTTGACGAACGAACCAGGATAAGCACCTTCGTTGAAGGTGTAGTACGGCAGCACCATCACCTCGATCGCACCACCAGGACCGCTTGTGTAACTCGAAGATGGGATCAACCATTCGTCATATCCGATGTCAAGATTTCCGGGCGCCGTGCCTGAGAACGTATAATCGACGTCGCTGATCAAGGACTGCATCGCACTTAGTTGCTTAGGGAAAACCGGTGGCTGTCCGCCGATTTGATCGCCGTAGGGATCGCCCCCGTAAAAGATGAACGGGAAGGCACTCACACCACTGTTGGTGGTTCCGCTCATGTCCACGGTCGTAGTAACCGTGCCGCTGCCGCTGTAGACCATCTCGACATAGCCGGTGCCGGAGCTTCCGCCGAACCAGTTGGGCACGAGTTGCCACAGATTGGCCCCGCCGCTAGTTGCCTTCACGATGGGATCGGAATTGGTGTCGGGACCGCTTTTGCCGGTTTCTGCGCCGCCAAGGTCGAGCGCCGAATCGATGGTCTCTAGCGTGGTGCCGGTCGCCGTCGGCGTAGGCGTA
>JASHWB010000044.1 GCA_030044295.1 Candidatus Acidiferrales bacterium | reverse complement strand
CACTGCCGTTCCAGGGCGATTTGAGCGGATCGATGAAGGCCAACCGTTCCTGGTGGTGGTGGATTACGCGCACACGGATGATGCGCTGCGCAACGTGATCTCGACGGCGCGCGATTTGAGCGACTCGACTCGCATCATCACTCTTTTTGGGGCGGGCGGCGAACGCGACCGCACGAAGCGCCCGCTGATGGGTGAAGCAGCGGGATCGCTGAGCGATTTGGTAGTGCTCACGAGCGACAACCCGCGAAGCGAGGATCCGCTTCGAATCATCAACGATGTTGTCGTAGGGTTGCAGAAAGCCAACGCGCAATACCGCATCGAGACGGATCGCGAGCAGGCGATTGCTCTTGCGATTGACGCCGCGCAGCCTGGCGACATCGTCATATTGGCGGGCAAAGGACATGAGACATATCAGGTGCTGCGCGACGGCCCCGTCGATTTCGACGATCGCGAGAAGGCGCGGGGAATCTTGCGCGCCAAGGGGTACGGAAAAGAGCCGGCCCGGTGAGCGGTGCGCTGTGGCACGCGGCCTGCACTGGCTAGCGCGGCAGCGCCATAACAACGGAAACGATGCGTTGGACCATAGCTCAAATCGCTGAGGCCCTGGGCGTTGCGCAGCCCGCCGCGCTTAGTGCAGCAGCGGTAGCGACCGGCGTCTCGATTGACTCGCGGACCGCACAGCCGGGGGAACTGTTTATCGCCATACGCGGTCCGCGTCATGATGGACACGCTTTTGTTTCGGCAGTACTAGCGTCTGGCGCCGCGGCAGCGGTGGTCGAAAGCCGAAAATTCCCGGAATTTCCACAGGAAATACAGCCGAAACTTTTCGCCGTCGAGGATACGCTTCGCGCCCTGCAGCAGCTTGGTTTGCGAGCTTGCGAGATTTGGCGTAAGCAGCGGCCCGGCAGAATGGTGGGCGCCGTGGCCGGGTCCGTCGGCAAAACGACGACGAAAGAAATCCTGGCCGCGCTGCTCGGCTCGCGCCATCGAGTTCTGAAGACACAGGGAAACCTGAACAACGAATACGGGCTGCCGCTCACCTTGCTCAAACTCGACGAGCAACACGAGGCGGCGGTGATTGAGCTTGGGATGTCGCACTTAGGCGAATTGGCCGCGCTGACGCGAATCGCGTCGCCGGACGTTGGCGTGATCACGCGCGTCGCCGTGGAGCACCTCGAATTTTTCGGTTCCGTCGATGAAATCGCGCTGGCGGAGCGCGAGTTGATCGAGAATTTGCCGTGGCCCACAGCGACCGCCGTGCTGAATTCCGACGACGAGCGAGTGGCGCGATTCGCGGGCGTTGCTGACGGACCGGTGATTTGGTTCGGAACGAATTCACACGCACAATTTCGCGCCGAAGCAATTGTGGATCGCGGCCTCGACGGCTCGGAATTTGAGTTTGTTTCACCGGACGGCCGCGCCCGGCTGGAACTGCCGTTGATCGGACGCCATAACGTGATGAACGCGCTCGCAGCGCTGGCGGCGGCGAGCGTCTGGGGTATCGGAGCGACGGACGCGCGGCGCGTTTTCCCCACGCTGGTTCCAGCGGATAAGCGCGGCGAAGTAGTGCGTTACGATGACGGATTCTCGGTGATCAACGACTGTTATAATTCAAGTCCCGAAGCTCTCAATTCCATGACCCAATTGCTGGCTGCGACGCCGGGATATCGGCGTCGAATTCTGGCTACGGGCGAAATGCTCGAACTCGGGCCTTCGTCCGCCGAATTGCACCAGGAGTGCGGCCGGAGCGCAGCCGACTTGCGAAAAATTGACTGGATCTTTGCGGTGCAGGGTAGCACAGCGGATTTCCTGCGCGCGGCGGTGGAAGCAGGCCATCCGGTAGAGCGCACGCGCTTTTTCGAAAACTCACGGGAAGCCGCCGAATTTATCGACCAGTTCGTCGAGCCCGGCGACTTGCTGCTCTTGAAAGGTTCGCGCGGAGTAAGAATGGAACGGATTTTGGAAGCGATTGACCGGCGGTATCGGCGCTTGAGCGGGAAGGTTGCCGAGCCTGTGGAAGCAGTTCCAAAGAGATCGCGCTGAAATGCTTTACTACTTATTTTTTTACTGGCTGAAGCCGCATTTCAGTCCGCTCAATGTCTTTCGGTATATCACTGTGCGCACGGCGGTCGCCGGATTGACGGCGCTGCTGCTTTCGCTCTTGCTGGGTCCCTGGATGATTGCGCGGCTACGCGAAATGCAGGTGAAGCAGTACATCCGAGAAGAAGGACCGAAGGAGCACCAGAAAAAGTCCGGCACGCCTACGATGGGAGGTTTGTTGATCGTGGCGGCCATCGTGGTGCCGACGATTTTGTGGGCTGATTTGCGCAACGCATACGTGCTGACCGCGCTGGGGGCGACGCTGGCGTTCGGCGCGATCGGATTCGTGGACGACTACAACAAAGTCGTGCGCAAGCACAATCAGGGTTTGACAGCCAAGGGCAAGTTTTTACTGCAAGTGCTGGTCTGCGTGGGAGTGGGCGCGGTGCTGATCGGGTTACAGGCGAACGGCGTTTATTCTACGAGATTGAGCGTGCCATTCTTCAAAAATGTCCATCCCGATTTGGTGATCGGCGCGCTCCTGACCCGCGCCCATATTTGGCTGCTGGCGTACATCCCATTCGTGATCTTTCTGGTGCTGGTGATTGCGGGACTTTCGAACGGCGTGAACCTGACGGACGGGTTGGATGGCTTGGCGATCGGGTGCGTGATCATCTCTGCGGCTGCGTTGACCGCGTTGACGTATCTTTCGAGCAACGCGCGGTTTGCCGAGTATCTGGAGATCGAAAAACTGCCCCAAGCGGCCGAATTGACGATCTTTTGCGGATCGGTCGTCGGCGCGTCGATTGGTTTCCTTTGGTACAACGCCCACCCGGCGGAGATGTTCATGGGTGACGTTGGCTCACTCGCCCTCGGAGGAGCAATCGGCACAGTCGCCGTGATCATCAAGCAGGAGATCCTGCTGCTTTCGATCGGCGGGATTTTCATTATCGAGCTGCTATCCGTAATCCTCCAGGTTGGATCGTTCAAATTGACTGGCAAACGAATTTTTCGGATGGCTCCGCTGCACCACCATTTCGAGCTACAGGGTTGGAGCGAGTCGAAAGTGATCGTACGTTTCTGGATTGCGGCGCTGATTTTTTCGCTATTTGCCTTGACCACGCTGAAGTTGAGGTAGGGCCCAGGTGAGACCAGGATTCGACCTAACGGGAAAGAGGCTGCTGGTGGTGGGACTTGCGCGAACTGGAATTGTCACTTCTCTTTTCGCGGCCGCTTACGGGGCGCTGGTAACCGCCACGGACGAAAAGCCCGAGAGCGAGTTGCGCGAGACAGCTGAACGCCTGCGCAACGCCGGAGTCACGCTGGAACTCGGTGCGCACAACTCGGAGACGTTCACGCAGGCGGATCTGATCGTCGTTAGCCCCGGCGTCCCGGCAAAATTGCCTCAACTCGAACGGGCTCGCTCGCGCGGAATTCCGGTTTGGAGCGAAATCGAGTTGGCGTGGCGGTTTCTGCGAGGGAAGCTCGTTGCCGTCACCGGATCCAACGGAAAAACGACCACAACGGCGCTGATCGCGCACATTTTGAAGACTGCTTCCATACCGGCACTCATTGGTGGAAACATCGGCACGCCGCTGCTTTCGCTCGTTGAAAGCTCCACCGACTCGAGCGTCACCGTTGCCGAAGTAAGCAGTTTTCAGCTGGAAACCACCGAATCCTTTCGGCCCGAAATCGGTGTATTGCTGAACTTGACGCCCGATCACCTGGACCGGCACACGTCGTTTGAGGAATACGCCGCCGTGAAAATGCGCATGTTCGACAATCAGATTGAGCGCGACGCCGCCGTACTGAACGCAGACGATCCGGAAGTGGCGCGGCGGATGCCCACGCGTCCCCAGGTGTACTGGTTCAGCCGGCAGAAGCGCGTCGCACAGGGTGCGTTCCTTCGCGACGGGCAAATCGTCTTCCGCGATCGTGGCAGCGAGTTCGCTCTAGCGCACTGCGACCAGATTCCGTTGCGCGGCGGACACAACGTCGAAAATGTGCTGGCCGCCTGTGCTGCGGCACATCTGGCGGGTGCCGAAGCGGCGGCTATCGCCGCTGGCGTGAAGTCATTTCACGCGGTGGAGCATCGGCTGGAGTTCGTGGCCGAAATTGCCGGCGTTTCTTATTACAACGACTCGAAAGCCACCAACGTCGATGCGGCTCTCAAAGCCATCGAAGCGTTTCCTGGCGCGCTGTTCGTAATCCTTGGAGGCAAGGACAAAGGCAGCCCATACACGCCGTTGCGCGAGCCGCTGCGCGCACGCGCAAAAGCGGCGCTGCTCATCGGCGCCGCCGCGGAAAAAATCGCGGCGGATCTGAGAGATGTTGTGCCGTACATTCACGCCGAAACGCTTGAGCGGGCGGTACAACTCGCTGCCGAGGGTGCCCAGCCCGGAGACATCGTTCTGCTGGCGCCGGCATGCTCCAGTTTCGATCAGTTCGAAAACTATGAGCACCGCGGGCGAGTATTCAAAGAGCTAGTCGCCCGGCTCGAAAACCAGTCCATGGCGGGCGCGGGCCCGCGGAAAGGCTGATATGCCGCGAACTCTCCAGCCCGACCGCCGCTTATTCGGCGTGACGCTGACGCTGTGCCTGATCGGCGCGGTGATGGTGTTCAGCGCCTCTGCCATGACGGCGCGCCAGGAGTACGGCAATGCGTACTATTTCCTGGTCCGCCAGCTTCTCTGGACCGCTATCGGCATCGCCGGAATGTTATGGCTCATGCGCACGGATTATCACAAGCTCCGCCAGCCCCGCGTGATTTTCTCCGCTCTATCGCTCACTTTGGTGTTGCTGGTGGCCGTCTATTTTCTGGATCGCTCGCACGAAACGCACCGGTGGATTCGGCTCGGCCCGCTCAGCCTCCAGCCTTCTGAGATCGCCAAGCTCGTGATCATCTTTTATCTCGCTTGGTTCCTGGAGACGCGCTGCGCTCCGCGAGCGCCGGGCGTCAACAATCTGCCGCGAACCTTGTTGCCGATCCTAGGCACAGTCCTTCTGGTAACGGTTCTCATTTATAAGGAGCCCGACCTTGGCACCGCGTGCATGGTCTTCTTCATTGCCGCAGTGATGCTCTTCGTCGCAGGACTCTCTTACCGCTACATCGCCGCCGCCGTTCTGGCGGCTATTCCGGTGGTGTACATCGCCATCGCCAGCACTCCATACCGCTTGCAGCGGGTGCAAACCTTCTTTTCGCCAGGTTCCGATCCGCAGGGTCACGGCTTTCAACTCTTGCAGTCCCTCATCGCCGTCGGCTCAGGAGGTTTTACCGGCGTTGGGCTGATGGAGAGCCGCCAGAAGCTCTTCTTCCTTCCCGAGGCGCACACGGATTTTATTTTCTCCGTGATTTGCGAAGAGATCGGCTTTATCGGCGCGATCGTGATTCTGACGCTGTTCGCTGTATATGGCTGGCGCGGTTTCGTCGCCGCGATGAAAGCACCCGATGATTTCGGCCGGTTTCTCGGTATTGGCGTGACAACTATGGTCGTTGGCCAGGCGCTGATCAATCTCAGCGTCGTGCTGGGCCTTCTGCCGACGAAGGGCATTCCTCTACCCTTTATCAGCTATGGCGGATCGAGTTTGCTCGGGATGCTGCTGGCAACGGGCGTGCTCCTCAATATCAGCCAGCAAGCCGACGCGGACGTTACGTGAACGTGGACGGCAAGGCTCTGCTGATCGCTGGCGGCGGCACCGGAGGGCACGTCTTCCCGGCGTTGGCTGTAGCGAAGGAGTGGCTCCGTCGCGGAGTCTCCGGCTCTGTTGTGCGCCGCGAAGGAAGTCGCAAAGTCATGTTTGTCGGAACCGAACGCGGGTTGGAAGTGAAGCTGGTACCTCAAGCCGGCATGCCTCTGGAGTTGATCCGCGCCGCTGGCCTGAAGGGCATTGGCGGTGCCCGCCTGTTGAAGAATCTCGCATTGCTTCCCGCCGGAGTTTGGGACTCGCATCGGATTCTCTCTCGTGACTGTTTCAATGTCGCATTTGGCGTGGGCGGCTATGCTTCTGGCCCGATGATGTTGATGGCCGCGCTCCACGGGATTCCGACGGTGATCTTCGAACCGAATGTCGAGCCGGGCTTCACGAATCGCATCCTTGCCCGCATCGCCACGCGAATCGCCGTCGCTCACCAGCCGACTGCGGATCGCCTCGGCCGCCGCGCTGTCGTCACCGGCTGCCCCGTGCGCCCGGAGTTTTTCCATATTCCGCCCAAGGAACACCGCGAACCCTTCACAGTCCTGATCACCGGAGGCAGCCGCGGCGCTCTTCCCATCAATCGGGCAGTCGTTTCGTCTCTCGATCTGCTGGAAAAAAGAAAAAAACAGCTTTTCATCGTGCATCAAACTGGAGAACGTGACTATAATGCGGTGCGCGCGGCCTATGAAAAGCGTGAACTCCAAGCGGAGGTTTTGCCCTTCATCGAAAACATGGCGGAGAGGTTTGCCCAGGCGGACCTGATCGTCTGCCGCTCGGGTGCCATCACGGTTGCGGAGGTAACCGCCTCCGGACGCGCCGCCATCTTCATCCCTTTCGGAGCTTCCACAGACGCCCATCAAACGCGCAACGCAGCGGCCATGCAGGACGCCGGCGCCGCTCGGCTGCTTCCGCAGGAAGAACTGACGCCGGAGCGGCTGACAACCGAAATCTTCACCCTCCTGGACCAGCCCTGGAGAATTCGTGAAATGGAAGATCGCGCCCGCGTGCTGGCGCGTCCGCGCGCGGTCGAAGATATCGTCGATCTTCTCGAAAGTCTCGTGTCGGCCGAAGCGGCGCCGGCGGCCGCGGGGGATGGACGGCGATGAACATCAGTTTCCGGAATTTTCAGCGTGTCCATCTGGTGGGCATCGGCGGCAGCGGAATGAGCGGCATCGCCGAGGTTTTGCTTTCCATCGGCTACGCCATTTCCGGATCGGACGTGCGCGCTTCGCACGTCGTCGAGCGCCTTCGCATGCTTGGCGCGACCGTTCAGGAAGGGCACCGCGCCGAAAACGTTCACGGCGCGCATGTCGTCGTGATTTCTTCGGCCATATCCGCGGATAACGTCGAGGTCTCGGAAGCGCAGCGCCTGAAAATTCCCGTAATTCCGCGCGCGGAAATGCTCGCGGAGCTGATGCGCCTGAAGTTCGGCATCGCTGTCGCCGGCGCGCACGGGAAAACCACCACCACTTCGATCGTTGCTTCGGTGTTGGGAGCCGCGGGACTCGATCCCACGTTTGTCGTGGGCGGACGCGTCAATCAAGCCGGCTCCAATGCCCGCGTTGGCCAAAGTGAATATATGGTGGTCGAAGCGGATGAAAGTGATCGCTCATTTTTGCTGCTCGCGCCCGTGATTGCCGTCGTCACCACCATCGATCGCGAGCACCTCGATCATTACAAGTCGCTCGAAGAAATTCAGGACGCTTTCCTGCAATTCGTGAATCGCGTCCCGTTCTACGGCGAAGTCGTTTTGTGCCTCGATGAGCCGAATGTACAGGCGATTCTGCCGCGCGTGCGCCGGCCGGTGATTACCTACGGCACATCCAGCCAGGCCGATTTGCAGATTTCCGGCGTGCAGCTTCACGGGCTTTCCAGCGAGTTCCGTTTGCACTATCGCGGCGATGATTTGGGTGCCTTCCATCTTCCGGCGCCGCCAGGAATTCACAACGTTCGCAATGCCGCTGCCGCTGCTGGGGTTGCGCTTGCCCTGAACGTTCCGGCGGACCTGATTCGCTCTGGCTTGGCGCACTTCGCGGGCGTGGGACGCCGGTTTGAGATCAAAGGCTCCTATAACCGCGTGGTTCTGATCGATGATTACGGCCATCATCCTGCCGAAATCCGCGCCACTCTGGAAGCCGCGCGTGGCTGCGGATACAAGCGCCTGTTGGTCCTGTTCCAGCCCCATCGCTATACGCGCACGCAGCAGCTTTGGGACGATTTCTGCCATTCATTCAACCAAGCCGACATCCTAGTGGTCACGGATATTTACGCTGCGGGCGAAGCGCCGATTGAAGGCATCACCGCTGAGCGCCTCGCGGCGGACATACGCTCCGCCGGACACAAGAGCGTCGTCTATTCCAGCACCCTGCAGGGCGGAATCGAATTCATGCTCCGCGAGGCGCGTTCTGACGACGCCGTGTTGACCATCGGGGCCGGCAGCGTTGGCCGAGTCACCGATGAATTGGCGATGCTGCTCGGATCGAGGATCTCAACGCATGCGCGTTAGCGGCCAGCTCGCGGCGAAGCTAAAGGACTTGAGCGTGGAGGTCCAGCATGGAGTTTCGCTGGCCACGCGCACCTCGCTCGAAATCGGCGGGACCACCGACGAGCTGATCGTACACCGCTACGACAGGTTCGCCGAAGTGATGTCTTTGCTCGCAAGCGAACGCATTCCCTGGCGTTTTCTCGGTGGCGGCACAAACGTGCTGATCGGCGACGGCGAGCTTTCCTGGGTCGCTTTGCACCTTGCGACGGCCAAACCCGGCACGCGCGTCGAAGGAAATTTCGCACATGTGGATGCTTCCGCCGATCTCGGCGCCATGGTCACGTTTTGCGCCAAGCACGATCTGGGCGGCATGGAGGGGCTGATCGGCGTTCCCGGAAGCGTGGGCGGAGCGCTGCGCATGAATGCGGGCGCTTATGGCACGCAGATCGGCCCGCACGTCCGCGAAGTGGAGCTGTATCGCGTGGCCACCGGAAAAGTCGAAACCCTGCTTGGTTGCGACATTCACTTTGATTACCGGCACACGTCCTTTGCGGCAAACGACGTCATGCTAAACGTGAAACTTGAGCTCCCCTCGAAGCTGTACAAGGAGATTTTGTCCGGCATCCGCATGTGCAATGAGAAACGCCGCGCCAGTCAGCCGCTGAATCAGAAGAGCGCCGGATGTATTTTCAAAAATCCACTCGGTGGCTCGGCCGGGAGGATGATCGACGAGCTTGGCTTGAAGGGTTTTCGCGTAGGCGACGCGATGGTCAGCGACCGACACGCAAATTTTTTCGTGAACGCGGGCCGCGCGACCTGCGCGGACATGATGGGCCTGATTGGGGCCGTTCGCGAGCGCGTGCGCGTGGCACACGGCGTCGAACTCGAGAATGAGGTGATCGTCTGGCAAAACTGAGGATCGTCGAACCGGACGCGTTCCCGCGCGAAGTGCTGGCGGACGAGGAGCCGAAGTATCTTCGTCGGCAGAAGCCGCTGGAAATCCGGCGGCGCAAGTTCGGCGGCAGAGCATGGAAGACGTATTTGCGGGTCACCATGTGGGCCGCGGTCGGCCTCGCGGGGGCATGGGTGGTTTTCGAGTGCGGGCAGTTCCTCCTCTCTTCGCCTGCGATGGCGCTGATTCATCCCGACCAGGTCGGCATTTCCGGCGCGCATTACACAAAGAGGGCCAGCGTGCTCGAGATTTTTGCTCTCGATCGTGGCAAGAGCATCTTGCGTGTCCCGCTCGACCAGCGCCGCAGCGAACTCGAATCGATTCCGTGGGTCGAGAGTGCGGTCGTGCGCCGCGTGCTTCCCAATAAGATCGCAGTCTCCCTCGTGGAGCGCAGTCCGGTGGCATTTCTCCGGGAAGGCTCCAATATGGCGCTGGTGGATTCCCACGGAGTGATTCTCGATCGTCCACTCGAAGGCAATTTCGATTTTCCGGTGGTCACCGGAATCGGCCCGGACATGCCGCTCGGAGATCGCGCGCAGCGGATGCAGCTCTACTCCGGATTCATGCAACAGATTGAGTCGATAAGCCCGGACGCGGCGAACAGCATCAGCGAAGTGGATCTCTCGGACCTGGAAGATGTGCGAGCAACCGTAACGGGCCTCTCGGGCACCGTCGTGGTCGCGACGGATGGCGGTAACGGTGCAGCCGCCCAGGAGTCCGCGCCCGTTCTGGTGCACTTCGGCAACGACGATTTTGCCGCCAAGTATCAAAATCTGGTGCAAAACATCGCACAGTGGCGCGACAAGGCAGGCAGCATCCAATCCGTCGATCTGCGCTTCAGTGGCGAGGCTGTCGTGAATCCTGACCAGGCGCTTGCAGGCGCGGCGCAGCGATCGGCTCGCGGCTCTGTTCGCGGCACGAAGCATTGGCGGTAAAGCTGTCCAGAAGGAGCAGGGGACTTGAACAAGAAAGAACGCCACATCGTGGCGCTGGACATCGGCAGCACGAAGACCTCCGCGCTAATAGGTGAACAGGAGGACGACGGCGGTCTGAAGTTTGCGGCGCTCGGCGCAGCCGAATCGAAAGGCTGGCGCAAGGGCCAGATCGTCAACCTCGATCTCGCCGCCAGCTCCATCCGCCGCGCGGTGGAAGAAGCTGAGGCGATTGTTGGCGTGCCCGTGGAATCGGCGGTCGTGGGCGTGGCTGGCACGCACGTGCGCGGTGTGAATAGCCGCGGAGGAATTACCGTTGGCGCGAAGCCGCGCGATGTTCAGCGCGACGATGTTCGCCGCGCCATCGAAGCAGCCCGCGGCGTCACGCTGCCCGAAGACCGCGAAATTCTGCACGTCTTGCCGCAGGAGTTTTTTCTCGATGGCCAGGACAACATTCGCGACGCGATCGGCATGCTCGGGCAGCGCCTCGAAGCCAACGTGCACATTATCACGTCGTCGGGCGCAGCTACGCAAAACATCGTGACGGCTGTGAATCGCGCCGGCGTTCGCGTGGACGACACGGTTCTTGAATCCCTCGCTTCGGCGGAAGCCTGCCTTACGCAAGACGAGCGCGAGCTTGGCTCCTGTCTGCTCGACATCGGCGGCGGCACCACCGAACTGATCGCGTATGCGGGTGGAGTGGTGCGCCACACGGCGGCGATTCCTATCGGCGGAGATCATTTTACAAACGATCTGGCGGTCGGCTTGCGCACTCCGATTCCCGAGGCGGAAAAGATCAAGCGCGAGCATGCCAGTACGATCCGGGAACTAGCAGCACAGGATTTGGCCATTGAGATTGCCAGCGTTGGCGATCGGCCTCCGCGAACGGTTTTCGCGCGCATGTTGGCCGATATCGTGGAGCCGCGCGGGCAGGAACTGCTGATGCTGATTCGGGACGAGCTGCGTCGCGGCGGTGTGGAATCGCAAATTCCCGCGGGCATCATCCTCACAGGCGGAGGAGCACACCTTCGGGGACTCTTGGAGCTTGCCGAGCGCGTATTCAACCTGCCCGCGCGCATAGCCTCGCCGCGAGGCCTCGCCGGAATGAGCGACGACGTCACCAAGCCCGAATATGCCGCTGTCGTCGGGCTGGCGCTGTACGGTGCGCGCGCGCGGCGTCAGGCGGGTGCGCGCCCCACGGGCTTCATGGGCAGGCTCAAGAGCATGTTCGCGAGTGCGTGATGTACCTGGGGTCCTTAGACTCCGAAGTTCTGAAACCGAGCAGTGGCGCAAACGATTTCGAGCGGAGCGGGCGGTAAGGCGGCTGGGAGTCTGGCGGCGAAAGATTTTGAATCTGCGGGCGTGAATTCTGGGGGAGGGAGCATGGCGAAAGAACTAAATCTTCGCGTTTCATTTAACGAAGAGCAGCAGGACGGCGCGAAAATCAAAGTGATCGGCGTTGGCGGCGGCGGTTCCAATGCCGTCAACCGCATGATTCGCGCCAAAGTGGAAGGCGTTGAATTCATCGCGGCCAATACGGACCTTCAGGCGCTGAAGCTCTCACAGGCGCCTGTGAAACTGCAGCTGGGCGCGAAGCTGACGAAAGGCCTCGGCGCAGGCGCGAACCCGGAGGTTGGCCGCAAAGCTGCGCTCGAGGACACAGAAAAAATCCTTGAGGCGCTCGATGGGTCGGACATGGTGTTCGTCACCTCCGGCCTCGGCGGTGGCACCGGCAGCGGTGCGGCGCCTGTGGTCGCCAATCTCGCCACAGAACTCGGCGCGCTCACGGTTGCCGTGGTCACCAAACCGTTTGCCTTCGAGGGCAAGCGCCGCATGGAGCAGGCAGAACATGCGCTTACTGAGTTGATCGGTTGCGTCGATACGGTGATCGTGATTCCCAACGAGCGCCTGATGGAGTGCGTCGAATCGGGCACCAGCTTTTTCGAGGCGTTCCGCATCGCCGACGATATCCTGCGTCAGGCCGTGCAGGGCATCAGCGACATCATCACCATACCCGGCATCATCAACCGCGACTTTGCCGACGTGAAAACGATTATGTCCGGCCAGGGCTATGCGGTGATGGGCACGGCGGTGGCTTCCGGATCGAACCGCGCCATCGATGCCGCGAATCGCGCCATCAACAGCCCCCTGCTCGAGGACAATTGCATCAACGGCGCCCAGGGAATTTTGATCAACATCACCGGCTCGTCCTCGCTTTCGCTGCATGAAGTACACGAAGCTTCTTCTGTCATTCAGAAAGCGGCTCACGAAAACGCCAACATCATTTTCGGTGCTGTGCAGGACGATGCGATGAAGGACTCCGTGAAAATCACGGTGATCGCTGCCGGCTTCCGCGAGGTGGCGGGCAAGAAGACGCACACGCGCCCTTCGTATTTGCCCAAGACGTGGAAAGCGGCGCGCGAGCAGACCAACGTCGCTCCTCCGCCTCCCGCGAACGTCGTGCAGCAAGTGGCGCGCAACGTCAGCGAAGTCGAGCAGATGCCGGCCGACGATCTCGACGTCCCGACGTTCCTTCGCCGCCAGGCACAAAAGGCTTAGCCTGTATTTTTCAGCCGAGTCAGCGCGTGCGGAACGGCGAGGCGATTGAGGGCCTCGCCGCTCCGTTTCCCCCTCCACCGCTGTCAACCCGGATGCCTTCTGCTTCGTCCGCTTTCGGATATAAACTCCGGCCGTGAGCCCATCTGTCCGAGTGCCGCGGCACATTCTCGACGCGATGCTGGCGCAAGCGCGGCGCGAGCCGGCTGTCGAATGCTGCGGGCTGCTTGCGGGATGTGATGGCGCGATCACAAGAATCTTTCCCGCCGCGAACGCAGCGGAGAATCCCGCCACTTCCTACGAAATCGCGCCAAAGGAGATTTTCGAGCGCATGCGGGAAATGCGCGCCGAAGGAATCGAAATGCTCGGCATCTACCATTCGCATCCGAACGGGAAAAACGAGCCGTCCCCGCGGGATGTTGACCAGGCGTATTACTCGGACGCGGCGTACTTCATCATTTCGCCCTTAGACGCAGCGGAGAAGCCGGTACGGGCATTTTCGATCGATCGCGGGGCAGTTAAGGAACTGGAAATCGTTTCAATTTGAAGGATTGAAATCCTTTCAATTGAAAATAGTTTCACCGTGCGGAACGCCCGGCCATGGCCGCTTCGGCGGCTTCTAAGCGCCGTGCATATAGAGGAAAGCGCTCCGTGAACCCGGCGATTTCCTGGCGCACCTTACGCGCCGTCGCTTCGTCGTCCACGCGATCCAGCACTTGCGCGATCCATCCGGCAATTTTCTCCATTTCAGCCTCGCGCATCCCTCGTGTGGTCACCGCGGGCGTACCCATGCGAATGCCGCTCGCCTTCAGCGGCGGCAGCGGATCGAACGGAATCGAGTTCTTATTGACGGTAATTCCGGCGCGGTCGAGCGCGGGTTGCGCTACGCTGCCCACCAATCCGCGCGCATAAATGTCGACCAGGAACAGATGATTATCCGTCCCCCCGCTCACGATGCGGAAGCCGTGGGAAGCCATTGCCGACGCGAGAGACTTCGCGTTGGCCACCACATGCTGCTGATATTCGTGGAATCCCGGCTCCATCGCTTCCTTCAGGCATACGGCTTTCGCCGCGATGATGTGCATCAGCGGCCCACCCTGAATGCCGGGAAACGCCGACCGATCCAGGCTCTTCGCGAATTTTTCGCGGCACAGGATCAGGCCGCCACGCGGCCCGCGCAAGGTTTTGTGCGTGGTGGTGGAGACGAAATCGGCATGCGGCACCGGGCTGGGATGAACGCCCGCAGCGACGAGTCCCGCGATGTGCGCCATATCCACGAAGAAAACGGCTCCCACCAATTCCGCGGTACGCGCCATTCGCTCGAAATCGATCACGCGTGAGTACGCGCTTGCGCCGGCGACGATCATTTTCGGTTTGTGCTCTTGCGCCAGGCGGTCGAGCTCGTCGTAGTCGATCGTTTCCGCTTCTTTGCTTACTCCGTATGGGACGAATTTATAGGTAATGCCGGAAAAATTCAGCGGATGGCCGTGCGTAAGATGGCCGCCGTGCGCGAGGTTCATGCCCAATACGGTATCGCCTGGCTGTAGGGCGCTCATGTACACCGCGATATTTGCCTGAGTGCCGGAATGCGGCTGTACGTTGGCGTGCTCGGCGCCGAAAAGCGCCTTCGCGCGATCGATGGCCAGTTGCTCGACGCGATCGGCGAATTCGCAGCCGCCATAATACCGCTTGCCGGGATAACCCTCAGCGTACTTGTTGGTGAGGACGGAGCCCATTGCTTCAAGCACCGCCTCAGAGACGAAATTTTCCGAAGGGATCAGTTCCAGGCCGGTAGCTTGCCGGCGAGTCTCGTCAGCGATGGCTTGCGCGACTTCAGGGTCGGTCTGCTCGAGCGCCCGTCCCATGCGGCGGCTATCGGGAGTTTCCAGGCTCATTGGCACCTCATCCTATCAGAAACCATTTCGGCGCGAGGGCAGAATAATTTGAGGAACGCGCATCATACTCCACCGGCTTGGGTATAAACTTCGTTCAGCTTGGGGTGCTCGCGCCAGCTTAGAGTTTTTGGAACGTTTTAGGCTCGGCAGGGGAAACGACAGAGGGGAGGACTGTGCTTTGGCAAAAGTGACCGGAATCGCGGCATTGGTGTTTTTGCTGCTCGGGTGCATCCCGGCAGCCAGGGCACAGCTTTTGAGCGGATATATCGGCGGAGGCACGGCTACCGACTCGTCGATCGGCCCGATCGATACGCTTGGCGCCGGGACGACGTACCCGACTCCGAGTTTGGGGGGCTTTTTCCAGACGTACGGTGGCGACTTCATATTCTTCCACGGCCTTGGGATCGGTGCGGAGGACTCCTCGAGGAGGAACAAGGGCGCCTATGCGGGCCTCCAGTACCGTGCATCTTTTTTTGACGTGAACGCCGTTTATCGTCCCTGGCTGCTGAAAGGCCGCTTCAGGCCCGAATTCCAGGCTGGCTACGGACGAGCTGACCTGAATCTTTACACTACGCCTCAGATTTGCACGATCCTTCCCCAGGGATGCGGCGCGGTTAATGGCGAAATAAGCTCGATCAGGGATTCCCAATTTCACTTCGGGGCGAGCATCCGGATTGGCGTGTACCGCGGAGCATTCGTACAGCCACAGTTCGACCTGCGACGGCTGCCCAGCAATTTTTCGACCTATTTTGGCAGTTCGTTCATTCCCCAATACTCGGTAAATGTTGGATACATGGTGGATGCGACGAAGGGGCTGGAGTGGGGCGAACAAATCCCATCGCGTGTGGGCAAGCATTTGCCGCATTTACATTTGCCGCATTTTCCGTGGCCGTAACTTACAGCGTTTTGGCGGAGATGACATACGTGCGCAGCCGCGCCAAGGTTGTTGCGCTTCTTGCAGCTCTGATGTCCGTAGCGCTGCTCGGCGTGTGTACGATTGCCGGGGGACAAGACGTTGGCCCCGCGTTGAGCGCGCGCGTTTTTCCTCAGATCGGTCCAAACGTCAAAGCCATCAAGCAAGATTCCTCGGGCCGTTACTACATTTTGGCGAAGCCAGCAAACGTGGTTTGGGTCTTCTCTCCGGACGGCAAGCTGATTGGACAAATCCCAAACGAGCGATCGAGTGGCGCAATCACGTACGCGGTCGATATCGACTTGGGTTCGGGCGGTCGTCTTTACGTCGCCGATCGAGGAGCCAATGCTGTCGAAATATTCGCGCCGGATGGCACGCTCGTCAAAAGAATTCCGGTTTTCGCTCCAATCTCGGTGGTCGCGCTTTCTGGAGGCCAACTGGCTGTGGTCAGCCTGCGCTCGAAGCATTTGGTTAGCATTTTCGATCAATCCGGGGATCTTTACGACGAGTTTGGGGATAGGTCCGAGGTCGATCCAGGCGCTCCAGCGGATACACTGATCGATCCGGGGAAAATATACGGTGACGGCGCCGGCCACATATATTTTGCGTTCACTTCCGGGCCTGAGCCGATGGTTCGAAAATACGACCGCGTCGGCTACATGGAATACGCAGCGGAATTGCCTGCCTCGGAAATCGGGCAGCAGTCCTCCAGGCGAGAGGATCGCTTGGAATTCGGCCTGAACGTCGGACAAATGAACATTTCGGACCAATTGGGCGCGTGGGCAAGCCTCGGAAGTTC
>JASHWB010000004.1 GCA_030044295.1 Candidatus Acidiferrales bacterium | reverse complement strand
CTCAGATTTCTTCACGGTAACGATCGCACTGAGGTATTTCATGAAATCGACGCCGCACTTTTCGCATGTGCCGCCGTGGCGCTGTTCGTGGTGGCACGATGGGCATTCGAATCGAAGCGTCGCGTGGCAGCGCTGGCAGAACCGCGCCACGTCGCGAGCCTCGGTGCCACATTTCGGGCATTTCATAATGGAATTCTAACGCGTGAGCGCTAGCAAGGTATTCGACTGCGAGGCGGTTGCGGCTTCCAAGTAAACTGGCCCAAAGTACAGGCCGCGAATCGCTAACGCTGCAGATGAAAGCTCGGATCGCCCGGAGATTTACCTCCGCTGGCGGTGCCATCGGGCCCTTTGGGCGATGCAGGCTGCGCGCCACTATTGCCGGTTGGCGCCAAAAGCCGCACAACATGGCCGACGCGTTCAGGCCGGAAGGGCTTAGCTATGCAGACGATCGCGCCCAGAGAATGAGCGTTGGCGTAATCGCTTGGGTAGGCCGAACGGGTGGTCAAAACGACTGGGACGCCCTTGAGTCGAGCATCGGATTTGATCCGCGCGCAGAGGTCGAAGCCCGGCAAGTCCTCGCCTTCAATTTCAGCAATCACAAGCGCGGGCAGGAGCTGATTCAGCAAGGCGTGAGCCTTGCGTGCGCTGGACACCGCGATCGCTTCGTAATTTTGCGAAGATAGCAATTTTGTGAGCGACGCACGGATTTCTGCGTCGGCGTCGACTACGAGCACGACCGGCCGTTCGCCAGATGCCGCATTCCTGTTGACGGAGGCATGGCTTATGCCGGCGGGTTCGCGGCTGGACGAGCGGGCGGCGGATTCGTGACGACTGGGTTCCAGCGCGACTGCCATCGCAAACCGTCCGTCAGGCAGATTCGAGACGCGAACCACGCGGCCGGGCTGCTCGGCTTGTAGGGCCACGGGCGACTTGCTGTAGGGAAATGTGACCGCAACCGTCATTCCGTGGGTGAAAAGCGCATGCTCCGCCAAGAAAAGAAAACCGTTGCGCGAGACATCGACGGTGGTCGAAATTTCGTCCGGGCCATTCGACCCGCTATAAACCCCGCGGATTCGCACCGGCGCTGAAATCAAGGCGCGCCGCCTCTTGCGACGCTCGGCAGGTCTGCCGACAGCGTTCTCGGCCTTTCGTGCGGGTGCGGAGTCGCGGCCTGCTTGTTCTGGATTGTCCATCGGAGAGTTACTGCAGTCGCTCATTCTGAAATTCCCCCTTGGGAGTCATCTGATCGAAGCGCAAGTCTATATTTCCGGACGGTTGGCGGCTGTAGAAGGGAAGGTCCATTCAATCGGTACGTAAGGTTTGCCCGACCTTTGGTACCCTCGTACTGTCGTAGCGTGGCTGGCATTTCGGACCGACAGTAAATTCGCTGCGGTCGGTTCGTGGCCCTGGCCGCAACGAGGGGCTTTTGAGCGACCGCCCATCCTATCGCCTATCGGTTCTGGACGTTTCGCCGGTGGCATCGGGTTCGACGAGCGCGGACGCGCTGCGTAACACGCTCGATTTGGCGCAGTTAGCTGACGACCTCGGCTACACGCGCTACTGGCTCGCCGAGCATCACAACACGCAGCTGATCGCGAGCTCGACGCCTGAGGTTATGATTGGCCACGTCGCCGCGGTGACGAAGCAGATTCGCGTGGGCTCGGGTGGCGTAATGCTGCCGAATCACGCGCCGTTACACGTGGCAGAGGCCTTCCGGGTGTTGGAAGCGCTTCACCCGGGCCGGATTGATCTAGGGCTAGGGCGGGCGCCGGGGACCGACTCGATAACAGCACTCGCTCTGCGCCGCTCCCGCGAGGCGCTGAACGCGGACGACTTTCCGCAGCGCTTGGACGAGCTGCTGGCGTTCTTGGATCACGGATTTCCGCGAAATCATCCGCTAGAATCCGTGAGGGCCATGCCGGACGACGTGCCTTCGCCAGACGTCTGGTTGCTCGGATCGAGCGACTTTAGCTCGCAACTTGCCGCGCATCTGGGGTTGGGTTTTGCGTTCGCGCATCACATCAACCCGCTGCCCGCGGTGAGAGCGTTGCGAGAGTACCGGGATTACTTCCGCCCGTCGGCGCGCCTGGCGAAACCGGAAGCGATCTTGGGCGTTTCGGTCGTTTGTGCCGAATCGGATGAGAGGGCGGAACTTCTGGCCCAGCCGCTAGAGCTCGTGTTGCTCAGGTTCCGGCAGGGAAGAAGTGGCCGTTTCCCAAGCATCGAAGAGGCGACTAGCTACCCCTATACGCTGGAAGAGCGAGAGGTTATTCGTTACAACCGGCAACGGACGTTTGTCGGTTCGCCCGAAATGGTTCGCGCGCGGGTGAGTGAACTGGCTGCGCAGGCAGGCGCGGAAGAGATCATGATTACGACAATGACCCACGACCACGCCGACCGTCGCCGCTCTTACGAACTATTGGCGCAGGCCTTTGCGCTCCAGGAGCAGCGCTGAGCGGATTTCACCAGCCCGCGTATACCCGATTTTCGTAGGTGGCGGTCACCCTAGAAAATCATCGGGTTGGGCATTGCGTTTTGCCCAATTCTGTGCTATCGTTTTGGTGCGTTTGTTGCTCTTGTGTTCCTTTTGACGAGTCTCGGAGAGGCTGTTGGGCAACGGCCCGACGGCCTTTTTTTGTGGCACGGCAAGGAAACTGGGTGTGACAAGTAGCTTCAGGACGGCATCGCCGTTCTTTGATTGATCAGGAGCAGAAGAAGTGGCCAGAGAGCAAGGTACAGTGAAGTGGTTCAACGC
>JASHWB010000476.1 GCA_030044295.1 Candidatus Acidiferrales bacterium | reverse complement strand
ATTCGCACCGGCGGCGAGCGCCGCCTGAGCGATTTCATGCTTTGGGAATGTGCCTATGCCGAGCTGTTCTTCACGCCGCGCATGTGGCCGGAATTTGACGCGGCCGATCTTGAAGCCGCCGTTGAGGATTATTTGGGGCGCGAGCGCCGCTTCGGCCGTCTGCCCGAAACCGCCGCTGCAAGCTAGCCCGCCATCTCGAAGGCTTTCAGGATCACGCGCGTTGCCGTGCTTGAAAGCGAATACTGCGCCAATTCTTCCGGCCGCGCCCATACCACGTGCGTCACGTCGCTGCCCGCGCGCGGCTCGCCACCGGTTGCCTCGCACAAATAATCGAGCACCACGTAGTGATAGCGCGCACGGCCGCTGCCGTCGAGCTCGATGCGTTCGAATACTTCGATCAAATCGAGCGGCCGCGCCTCCATCCCGGTCTCTTCGCGAAGCTCGCGCCGCACCCCCTCCAACAGCGTCTCGCCGATCTCCAGCAATCCTCCGGGAATCGACCAGTGTCCTTCCATCGGTGGACTCCCACGCTTGATCAGCAGCGCGCGCCCATTCGAGATGATCACGCCGCCGACGCCCACGATCGGATGACTTGGATATTCGCGCCGCGCCGTCATGTTTTTACGTGATCCTCCCGGCAAAGTTTGACACGGGCGTTATATAATACGCCGTCCGGTTCAAGTTAGCCGCAAGAGGAGAGAGTCGTGACGAGATGCCCAGAATGCGACGCCGAGATCGACCTCGACGAGGACGAAGTGGAAGAGGGCGAAATTCTGAGCTGTCCGGAATGCGACGCTGAGTTGGAAGTCACCCAAACTCATCCGGTACACCTGATCGTCCTTTCCGAAGATGATGATGACGAGGAAGACGAGGACGACGAGGACGAGGAAGAAGACGACGCGGAGGAAGAAGGGGATAGTGACGGCGTCGGTTCGGATCACGGCGATGACGAGGGAGAATAACGCCGTCGCGGCCGGTCGCAGCCGCACAATTCCGGGGGTGAGCGTCACGCCTGGCGCGCTTCAGGGGAGTTGCGATTGAACCATCGCGCGCTACTTCGAGTCGCTATCGTTATCGCGCTTTTTGCAACGATCGCTTTCGTAGCCCAGGCCCAAAATCCCGCCACCGAGTTGCGCACCGTCCACGGCCAGGTGCTCGATAAGAGCGACAATCCGGTTGCATCCAGCATCGTCTATTTGCTGAACGTTAAAACGCAGGCGGTTCGAACTTACATCGCAGACTCTGCCGGCCAGTATCGCTTCAGCGGGCTCGATCCCAACGTCGATTATGAAATCCATGCTGAGCACGATGGCCTTACTTCAACCGTCCGCACCGTTTCCAGCTTCGACTCCCGCCGCGACATCGACATCATCCTGAAGCTTTCACACACCAAGCCTACAAAGTGAAGCATAGAGGCGCTGTTTTACGCTGGCAGGGAAGGAGTGCGGCGCCTGGTTTGTTGTTCCGCACGGCGAGATCTCGTCGGCGTACTTTCTGTCACGAATAGTTTCCCGTGGCGCGAACGAAGAACTGACGAGCGGCTTTACCCGGACAAACAAGGGTCGCCGCGTTACATCATTCTCTCGTCTGCTCTACGGCAGGGTGAAAGTAAAGATTGAATTGCCGGCCGCCGCTTCCACGTACTGTTTGCCATCCACTTCGAACGTGATCGGATTCGCGCGCACCGAATTCCCGAGCTGCACGTGCCATACGGGCTTGCCCGTGGCCGCATTCAATGCGAAGAAATCCCCCTCCGCGTCCGCGCAGAACACCAGATTGCCTGCCGTCGCGAGCGTTCCGGTCCACGAATCGCCCACCATTTTGAACTGCCACTTGCGGTCGCCGGTAGTCCCTTCGAGCGCCCGGACCGCGCTGTACATCTTGTCGCCGCCGATAACTTTCTGCCCGCCGCCTCCGCCCGTGTCTGCCGGGTTCGCCGGCTCCATCGTCGGATTGCCCTTATAGTAGACGGCGCCCTGCTCGCGCGTGTTCACATACACGAATCCTGTCTGCGGGCTGTACGACGGGCTCGTCCAGTTCACCGAACCCGTGATGCTCGGATAGATCAGGTTGCCTTTTTTTGTTGGCTGGTTGTCGGGCATTTCGATGGGCCTGCCGTTCGAATCCAGCCCTTTTGCCCAAGTCTGTTTCGCGAACGACTGCCCGTCGATGAATTTCCCCGTATCGCGGTCCAGCACATAGTAGAACGCATTTCGGTTCGCTTGCACCACCAGATGACGCATTTGCCCGTCGATTTTCGCATCGAAAAGCACCGGAGGTTCAGCCGAATCCCAGTCGTGCGTTTCGTGCGGCGAAAACTGGAAATACCACTTCATCTTTCCCGTGCTCGCGTCGATCGCCAGCAGCGAACACGAATAGAGATTGTCGCCCTTTCGCGCATCGCCGTTCCAGTCCGGCGCCGGATTTCCCGTTCCCCAGAAAATCGTGTTCGTTTCCGGATCGTACGAGCCGGTGTTCCACGTGGTCGCGCCGCCATATTTCCAGCTATCGCCTTCCCACGTGTTCACGCCTTCCTCACCGGCGCTCGGCACAGCATATAAGCGCCATAGCCG
>JASHWB010000475.1 GCA_030044295.1 Candidatus Acidiferrales bacterium | reverse complement strand
GACGGATTTCGCATGGACCGCCATCGTTCGGCTCAAAGAGGAAGTGAAAGGTGGGACGTTGCATCCAATGGACGTGAAGATGCAACTCGCTCGCGAGATCATCGCCGGGTTCCGCGGCGAGGATGCGGCCAAGAAAGCATCTGACGAGTTCCAGCGCGTTTTCCGCGACCGGCAAGCTCCGGAGCAGCCGGTCGAATGTCACATCGGAGTCCTCGAGAGCGGAGTTGCCGGCTTCCGAACTGGCACTGGCGTCGTTGCGGAACAGGGAATCCTCAATGTCGGACCGACCGGCAAGATGAAGCTGTCCTCGCTGCTGGCGCTAGTTGCTGACGCATCCTCAAAATCCGAGGCGGAGCGGCTCATCAAACAGGGCGCGGTGGAAATCGATGGCGAGCGCGTTACCGATGTGAAGCGCGAAGTGGATGTATCGAAGGCACAGGAGTTTCTGCTGCGAGCAGGCAAGAAGAAATTCCTTCGAATTATCGTCGAGTAGCGAACGGCCTACTGCGTGGGTGACAACTGCGCCGGACTTGATGGGCCCGGGTTGGGGGTTGCTTGCGCGATCGAATGAATGGAAATTGCGACAGCTTTTGTCGCTTCGCTAAGCCGCGGCAAATGGCACTCGCCGTCGAAGACCGAGCCCGGCTCGATCACCAGGCACGGCGTGTGGACCTCGGCGGAGACGATTGCCTTCGGGTGAATTTCAACGCGTCTCTTAGCGCGAATCGTTCCCGTGAAACGCCCGAGGATGACGACGCAATTGCCGACGATCTCACCTTCGACCTGAGCGTGCTCGCCTAGGATCAGCATTCCTTCGGAGGTGATGGTGCCCTTCATCGCCGAATCGATGCGCAGGGTTCCGCTCGTTTCGAGTTTGCCTTCGAGGCGAACGCCTTTTTCGAGGAAGCCCGTCCACTCGGACGATTCGGTTTGCTTTCGGTCTAGCCAACCCCAAGCCATAACCCCGCCTAACAGTGCCGTCCTATTCTCTCATTAGGCGGTCGTAGAGCCGCACAAGATCGTCTGGATTGTAATACTCAAACGCCAACTGGCCGGCACGCCCCGGCCGCAGCGGATGCAAAATCACGCGCGTGCCGAAGCGCCGCTGCAGCTCCTCGATGGCGGCCTTGGTGTTCGGGTCGATGGCGGGTGAAGACGCCTCAGGCTTTGGGCGAGCTGACCGGGACGCCAAGCGCTCCACTTGACGAACCGTCATGCCGCCGCGCGCGATGCGGCGGGCAATTTCCAGGCGCACCTTTGGATCGGCGATCCCCAACAGCGCCCGACCATGGCCGGCGGAGACGCGGCCTTCTTCGATCAAGTCTCGAATCTGCGACTCGAGCTTAAGGAGGCGTATGGCGTTGGCGATGGTGGCCCGGTCCTTGCCGGTGCGCTGGGCGACTTCTTCCTGGGTGAGCGCAAATTCCTGAATTAGGCGCTCAAATGCATGGCCCTGCTCGATCGGGTTCAGGTCCTCGCGCTGAAGGTTTTCGACAAGGGTCATTTCCACAGCCTGCTCTTCGGGCACGTCCCGCACGACGATTGGTACGCGGCTGAGGGCGGCTCGTTGGGCCGCTCGCCAGCGGCGCTCGCCAGCGATCAGCTGGTAGCGGTTCCCGAAGCGGCGCACAACAAGCGGCTGGACAATCCCGCTCGAACGGATCGATTGCGCGAGTTCCTCGAGTGCAGCTTCGCGGAAGCGGGTGCGAGGCTGATAGGGACTTGGGTCGATCAGGTCGATATCGATGTGCAACAGCCCTTCATTCGGACTCGCCGCCGACTGCCCCGACGCGGGCGTTGCCAGCACCACTGGCGGAACCTGCTCCAGCGGCTGCGGCAGCGGCTCCGGTTCCCGAATCAGTGCGCTCAGTCCCCGCCCCAACGCGTTTCTGGGCATTGGCAATGACCTCCTTTGCAAGTTGAATATAGCTCTCTGCACCTTTACTATGAATGTCGTAGAATATGACTGGCATTCCGTGGCTAGGAGCCTCGGCCAAGCGCACGTTTCTAGGAATTACTGTCTCGAAGACTTGGCCGCCGAAGAAGCTGCGCAGGTCGGCCGCGACCTGCTTTGAAAGCGTCGTCCTGTCATCGTACATCGTTAGCAGAATTCCTTCGACTGCGAGGGACGAATTGATGGTCCGGCGAATACGCATGAGCGTGTCGAGGAGCTCCGAAACGCCTTCGATGGCCAAGAATTCGCACTGGATCGGCACAAGAACGGAATCGCTGGCTGCCAGCGCATTCAGTGTTAGTAGATCCAATGTCGGAGGGCAGTCAATCAAGATGTACGCATAACTATCACGAACAGCCTCAATGGCTGCCTTAAGTCTGTACTCCCTGTGGTCCATCGACACCATCTCGACGGCAGCCCCGACTAGATTCTTGTCGGATGGCACGAGCCATAACGAATCGACTTTTGCGTCGATCGCGACGCGCTCAATCGAATCGCCGAGAATGATCGTGTTGTAGGATGTTTTCCTAGCTGGATCGCGCTGAAATCCAAGCGAGCTGGTCGCGTTTGCCTGGGGATCGAAGTCAATTATGAGTGTTTTTTGTTCAGAGGCGGCGAGTGAGGCACCGAGATTTACGGCAGTCGTCGTCTTGCCGACGCCGCCCTTTTGGTTGGCGATGGAAATTACGCGCGCCAATCATTCCTCCTTTTATTCGGCGAGAATTTATCAGACACGAAATGGCAATGCAACATGTTTCACGTGGAACACTGTGGGCAGGCCCTATTGCGACTACTTGCGGCCCAATCTGGACATAGACCAGAAATGTTCCACGTGAAACATATATCTTTACACGAGTTCTGTCTCTGAAGGGCGACCAGCGACG
>JASHWB010000474.1 GCA_030044295.1 Candidatus Acidiferrales bacterium | reverse complement strand
GCGTTTAACGCCGGCCAAGTGATTGCGCTGATGCGCCAGGCGGCCCGACGGGATGCGGTGTTGATCGCGTTCCCTGAACTCGGGCTTTCGGCATATTCCTGCGAAGATCTGTTTCACCAACAGGCACTGCTAGAGGCCAGCCGCGACGCGCTCGTCCGTGTGCTAGACGCTTCGCGCGATCTGCCGACGGTCGCGGTAATCGGAGTGCCGATTCACGTCGATCACATGCTCTTCAATTGCGCGGCGGTCGTGCATCGAGGCCGGCTGCTCGGAATCGCTCCTAAGACGTACCTGCCGAACTATCGCGAATTCTATGAGATGCGGCAGTTCACGCCCGCTTCGCACGCGCATCGCGACGCAATCGATTTCGCGGGCCAGCGTGAGGTCCCCTTTGGCAATCGGCTGCTGTTCCAAGCGCAGGATCAGCCTCTGTTCACGTTCTTCGTAGAAGTTTGCGAGGACCTCTGGGTGCCGATCCCGCCGTCTTCGTACGCGGCTCTTGCGAGCGCGACGGTGCTAGTTAACATTTCGGCCTCCAACGTGACGGTCGGAAAAGAAGACTTCCGGCGTCTGCTGGTTGCAGACCAGTCCGGCCGCTGCCTGTCCGCTTATATCTACTGCGCCGCGGGGCCTGGCGAATCCACCACCGACTTGGCGTGGGATGGACACGGTCTGATCTACGAAAACGCTACGCGTCTTGCCGAAAGCGAAAGGTTTTCGCGCACCGCGCAGTTGCTGGTTGCGGATATCGATCTCGATCGTCTGGTCGCTGATCGCATGAGGCAAAACAGCTTTGGCATGTCGGTTCGCGACTACCAGCAGCAGATCGCCGAGTTTCGCACTGTTCACTTCGAAGCGAAGCTGCCTGTGGACCGCCCGGTGCACTTGGAGCGCCTACCGGAGCGCTTTCCCTACGTCCCGAGCGAATCGCTGAGTCGCGACGAACGCTCCCGCGAGGTTTATGAAATTCAGGTGCAGGGCCTGGCGAAGCGGCTGCAATCCACTCGCGTGAATCGTCCGATCATAGGGGTTTCCGGCGGGCTCGATTCCACCCAAGCGCTCATCGTCTGCGCTCGTGCCATGGATGCGTTAAGGCTTCCGCGCAGTGGCATCCTCGGCGTCACCATGCCGGGCTTCGCCACCAGCGAACGCACTCTGCAGCAGGCGCGCCGCCTGATGTCTGCCATTGGCTGCGAGAGCCGTGAGATCGACATACGGCCCAGTTGCATGCAGCTGTTCAAGGACATCGGCCATCCATTCGCCGCTGGCCAGCCCGTGTTCGATACAACCTTTGAAAACGTGCAAGCCGGTGAGCGGACAAGTCATCTATTCAGGCTTGCGAACCAGACAGGCGGCCTTGTTGTCGGCACCAGCGATTTGAGCGAGTTAGCGCTCGGCTATTGCACGTACGGCGTGGGCGATCACATGGCGCACTATCACGTGAACGCTAGCGTCCCAAAGACGCTGATTCAGCATCTGATCCGCTGGGAGGCTGAATCGGGCCAACTTGGTGCGGAGGCCGGCCAGCTTCTTAAAGAAGTCCTCGAAACAGAATTCAGCCCCGAGCTTGTCCCTCCGGACGGAAATGGCCATGCCGCGCAGCGTTCCGAAGACGTAGTCGGGCCATACGAGTTGCAGGATTTTCACCTGTACTACACTCTGCGATTTGGATATGCGCCTACAAAAGTCGCTTTTCTTGCGTGGTCGGCATGGCACGATCGTCAAAAAGGGAATTGGCCGGACATTCCCGGGAGCAAGCGGCACGAATACTCGATCGCAGAGATCAAGCGCTGGCTCGGCGTTTTCCTGGACCGCTTCTTCAAATTCAGCCAGTTCAAGCGCAGCGCTTTACCCAACGCCCCGAAAGTCGGCTCGGGCGGCTCGCTTTCTCCCCGTAGCGATTACCGCGCTCCCAGCGACGCCGAAGCGAGCGCCTGGCTGATTCAACTGGACCAAATTCCAGACGTTGATTCTTGAATTTGCCAGAGCGGTCCCAGCAGCGTAGTCGGCATGGTCCGGGTGATGAGTGCGGCTTGCGAAGTTGAGTATGCACGGTCGGCTCACAAAAAACAGCCGTGCGGCGCTAAGTTGACGCGCAATTTGCCTGCGATTAAAATTGAAAAGGGCACGCGTGTCCAGCAGCATCGCGCAATCGCTGGCCGCATAGGTGCGAGGGAAGCCATGACCCCGGCGGTCCTTCAACAGAAGCGGCACCAACAAATCCTTACCGATGTGGTGCGCACGTACATCGAGACGGGGGAACCAGTCTCCTCCCGTAGTATCGCGCACCGCCATATCGAACCTCTGAGCCCCGCTACCGTTCGCAGCGTGATGGCTGATCTGGAGGAGGGCGGCTATCTCTATCAGCCGCATACTTCTGCTGGCCGGGTGCCAACAGCCGCGGCGTATCGCTTTTTCGTCGAACAGGTTGCGGCGCAGGCGACTGCGAGTCCCGAAGACCGCCAGTGGATTCGCCGCGAACTCGAAGCGGCTCAGACGCCCGAAGCGGTTATGGAACGCGCCAGTCACGTGCTCTCGGCGGTTTCCCGAGGATTGGGCATTTTCATTTCGCCGCCGCTGGCTCGCACGGTCGTGGAGCACGTTCGGTTTCTCGGCGTTCCCGATCGTCGTGTGCTCGTCGTCTTAGTGACCACGGGCGGCGTCACGCGCGACAAGCTGATTCGACCCGAGCGCGACATTGCGCAGCAGGAGTTGGATCGCGTGTCGGCTTACTTGAATCAGCACTATTCGGGTTGGACGCTCGAAGCGATTCGCGCGGATTTGCAGCGTCAGGTGGAGCACGATCGTGAGCAGTACGGCCGCCTAGCCGGAGCAGCGCTGATGCTTTGCGACCCTGCGGTGCTCGGCGACGATAGCGAACGCAAGATTTATGTGGAGGGCGCGGCGCAAATTGCTTCGGCGATGGAGTTCACCAGTCAGGAGCAGTTGCGCGAGCTTTTGGAGGCGATTGAGGAAAAGGATCGGCTGATTAATTTACTCAGTGGATGCATCGAGGCCCCGGAACCAGTTCACGTCGAATTCGGCGTCGACCAAATGTCCAACGCCGGCAAGCATCTGGCGCTGGTTTCCGCTTCGTACTCCGCGAACGATCAGGTGCAGGGAACGCTCGGAATTTTGGCGCCCATGCGCATGCATTACGAGCGCGTGATTACCGCCGTCGCCTTCATGGCCCAACTGTTTTCGGACAACGCGCAAGGGAGCGGAAGTTAGCGATGCCGCATAACGATCCAGGGAAAGAGAAACGCGGACAGGACAAGCCCGAGGCCGGCGGAACGGCGCCCGGCGCCTCGGAAAATACGGCTGCTCAAGAAAAAACCGCAAGCGACTCGGAGCCGCTTCAAAAGCTGCTCGCTGAAAAGCAAGATTTGATGAGCACGTTAGTCCGCCGCCAGGCCGACTTCGAAAATTACCGCAAGCGGGTGGAGAAAGAGCGGGCGCAGGACCGTGAGCGAGCGACTGAATCGCTCATCGAGCATCTGCTTCCTGTGCTGGATGCGTTTGACCGCGCTCTTTCACAGTCGAACGATTCAGCCTATGTCGAATACCGGAAGGGTTTCGATCTGATCCGCCGGCAGCTATGGGAAACGCTCGCCAAGCAAGGCTTGGTGCGCATCGACGCGCTGGATCAGGAATTTAATCCTCATTTCCACCATGCGATCGAGCGCGTCGAGACGGCCGATCACGCCGACGGCATCGTCATTGGGGAATTGCAGCCTGGCTACCTGCTTCACGGCCGCGTGCTCAGGCCGGCCATGGTCCGCGTGGCCACCGAGCCGAAATCAGAATCCGCGCGTGTGTCCCGGACAGACGAATAACGTTTGGCCGCTTTCTGAAGTAGCAGAAAAAGGAGTTTTCGCGCTGCGCACATTGGGGTGATATGCGCTGCGTCAAGCATCAGGGCGGGGATCAGGGGAGGAACCCAGCAGTTATGGCCAACGCCAATCAGGTTGATTACTACGAAATTTTGGGAATCGAACGGACCGCGACCGGCGACCAGATCAAGTCCGCCTACCGCAAGGCCGCTCTGAAATGGCATCCCGATCGCAATCCCGATAAGAAGCAGGAGGCCGAGGAGAAATTCCGCCAGTGCAGCGAAGCGTACAGTATCCTTTCCGATGAACAGAAGCGTGCCATCTACGACCGTTATGGCCATGCGGGGCTCAATGGGCGCGGCTTCGGCGGTTTCGACGCATCGATTTTCGACGAATTCCAGGACATCTTCGGCGACCTTTTCGGCTTCGAGCAGTCGTTTGGAGGCGCCGGACGCCGCAGAGGCGCGCGCGGGCAGCGTGGCACGGATTTGCGCTACGACGTTTCGCTGAGCTTCGAGGAAGCGGCCTCAGGCGTCACCACCCAAGTTAGCTTGACGCGCCATGAGATCTGCGAGAACTGCAAGGGCACCGGCGCAAAGGCCGGTACGGGCATGTCCACGTGCCGCACTTGTGGCGGGCGGGGCCAGATGTCGTATCAGCAGGGATTTTTCTCCATCACACGCACGTGCCCGGCGTGCCAGGGCGCCGGACAGGTGATCCGCGAGGCCTGCACGAATTGCCGCGGACAGGGCCGCGTCGAACGCGAGCGCACGCTCGAAGTAGGCGTTCCGGCGGGAGTCGAAACCGGCACGCGTTTGCGCATGACCGGACAGGGCGAGCCGGGAGTGAACGGCGGCCCTTCGGGAGATTTGTACATTTTCCTGGAAGTAAAAGAGCACCCGTTTTTCGAGCGCCGCGGCGCGGATCTCTACAGCACCATTCCCATGAGCTTTCCGCAAGCGGCTCTGGGCGCGACGATTGTCATCCCCACGCTCAATGGCGAAGAGGAACTGGAAATCCCCGAAGGTACGCAGTCGGGGCAGATTTTCCGCATCAAGGGCAAGGGCTTGCCAAATCCGCACGGCGGCCGCGGCGACATGTACGTCAGTGTTCGTGTCGAAGTGCCCTCGAAGCTGACGCGCGACCAACGCCACTTGCTCCAGGAGCTTGGCGGTACACTGAAGGTTCAAAACAAGCCGGTCGAACACTCCGCGAGCTTCTTCGACAAGGTGAAGGATATCTTCGGCTGATCCTCCGTCATTCCGCGTCCGGGGCGTAATCACCGCACTCAAACTCACATGAGCGTAAGTTCATCCGCGCGTTTCCTGGCGTGAGCGCCCCTACGGTAGAATCTGCCGATGCGCCGGCGCTTTTTCGTCGAAAGGTTTGAGTCCGCCTCCGCCGCAATCCGCGGAGAAACCGCCGAGCACCTTGGCCGCGTCCTGCGCGCCGAGCCAGGCCAGCTTTACGAACTAAGCGACGGCCGCAAAGTCTGGCTTGCTCGTATCGAACGCGTCGAGCTTCGCAAACGCGG
>JASHWB010000473.1 GCA_030044295.1 Candidatus Acidiferrales bacterium | reverse complement strand
GTCGCCCGCCCCCAATTTGCTTGGTAACCTGTTTCAGTACCGTTTCCCCGCCGGCCGCGGTCTGGCCGGACACAGCTTCGGCAATCTTTTCCTCACCGCGCTCACCAACATTACCGGAGATTTCCCCGCGGCCGTTCAGGTCTGCGCGCAGGTCCTCGCCGTTCGCGGAAGCATCTATCCATCCACCGCGCAGAACGTCACGCTGGAGGCGCAGCTTGCCGACGGCACCATCGTTCCCGGCGAGACGAAGATATCCCAGTCGCGCAGGCCAATCGCGCGCTTGCGCCTGGTGCCGCGCCGCGTACGTCCGCTGCCAGAAGTAGCCAGCGCGATTCGCGCAGCGGATCTGATTCTGGTCGGGCCCGGCTCGCTCTACACCAGCATCGTGCCGAATCTGCTGGTGCCCGGAATCTTGAACGCAATCGTCGAATCGCGCGCGCTGTGCGTCTACATCGCCAATCTCATGACCCAGCCCGGAGAAACGCGGCACTACACCGCCGCCGACCACGTGCGCGCCATCTACGATCACACCCGTTCAGGATTATTCGACGCTGTCGTCATGAATCGCGCCGCCGTGAGTCCGCGCCTGATTCGCCGCTATGCGGCCCAGGGCGCTGAGCCGGTGGAACCGGCGCATGCGGAACTCGAAAGGATGGGGGTTCGTTGCGTGTCCGCCAGCCTGTTGCGCCAGGATGGCAAAATCCGGCATGACGAAGCGCGGCTGGCAAAAGTTTTGATGGATTCGTTCGTTCGCGGTGGCGCTAGACGTCGCCGTTAATTGCCGGCCGTGGCTGCATTCGGCGCCACATATCCTTCGCGGGCGTACACGTCGACCTTCTGTTTCTTTCCCTTTTTGTTGCGGAGCAACATTGGATCGCCCTGATCGTCCACAATTTCGACGGTGATCTTGTGATACTTGCCATCCTGAGGGGTGGACGGTGTGAAGCCCAGCGTGTACTGGAAACGCAGAAACTCAGCGACGGTATTGAACACGTCCGGCATCTCCGCCTCAAAACGAGGGAAAAACGCGTAGCCGCCGGTCAAGCGGGCGAAAGTGCTGAGCTGGTTTTTCGATTGCAGGTATCCGATGTCGTTTCCCTGGTTGTACAGGTCGAGCACCTCGCCCATCCCAATGCAGAAGATCGTCACTTCGCTTTCTTTCAGCCTGTCCAGGATCTGATCGAGATTGTGCTTGCTGAAGGTATCCGTGCCCGAAGCGATCACCACGATTGATTTCTTGCCCTTCACGTCGCGGAGCTGATCGACGGTCTGGTAGATCGCGTCGAAGAGCACTGCCTCGTGAAATGTGGGAAATCCGAGCTGCTGGATGTCCTGGTCCACCAGGCGCTTGTCCTGTGTGAAATCCTGCACCAAGTGCGTATTCAGGTCGAACGTCTTCAGCGCCACCCAATCCTGCGGCTTCAGATGGGTTAGAAAACCTTGCGCCCAGTAGGCTCCTCTTGCCGCAAAGTAATCGCCCATTCTCGCCCCATACTCCAGCAAAATCACAGTCGTGATCGGCGCATCGCTTGGGCCGAAATTCGTGATCTGCTGCGGCTGTCCATTGTCAAAGACGCGGAAGTTTTCCTTCTTCAAGCCGGTAACGAGATTCCCGTCGTGATCGGTCACCGTCGCGTCCACGTCGACGAGATTGGAAGTGACCGTGATCACCGCTTGCGGCGAAGAAGGCGGCGGAGGCTGTCGATTTTGCGATTGCCCTGGCGAACTCGTCGGCGGCGCGGGTTGCTCGGGCTGCTGCGCGGGCGCCGGAGTCATGGGCCCCTCCTGCTGCGCGAACGCCCTCCACGCAGTCGGCGGAACTCCGAGCCCGGCGATCAGCACCGCCATCAAAACGATCCGAAATCCGCCCCACTTTCGCAAAATGACATTCACCTCGAACTCATGCTGCCACGCCATAGCCGCGCGGTCAATTCCATCGCAGGAAGCTGCGCCTGCGCACCCGAGGCGCTACTCCGCTGGGGCGCCGGAATTCGCGCGCAGTCTGCGTGCCCGCATTTTGTGATTCTCCAGAGACCCAAAAGGATGTAGGAGCCACACGCCCTGCGCCGTGCCACGAGCGGGCCAAGCGCAGCCCGAAAATCCACGGGAGGAAGCGCTAGTTGACCCAGTTGTCCGGGCGTTCCGGCGGTTTGTCGCGATGCTCGCGGACGTACACTTCGAATTTCTTGCGCAGGCGGCGCTGTTTCCAGTCCGAAAGCACATTGCGCCAGTTGTACAGGTGCGTGCCTCGCCGCAAGTACAAGTAGCCAACCAGCATTCCGCTCAGGTGGCAGATGTGGGATATGTTGTCTCCCGTCGCGCCGATGGTCGCGAAGAATTCGATCGCTCCCATGATGATCACGAAGATGCGCATCGAGACGGTGACGGGCAGCGGAAACATCCATACGCGCCGGTGCGGCAGCAGCACGGCGTCGGCCAGCAGAATTCCGTAAATCGCGCCCGAGCAACCGATCGTGGGAACCAGCGCCGTCCCTATACCGTGCGGATCGAGGATCAGTTTCACGGCCACGTCGATCAGTCCCGCGCCGACGCCGCACAGGAAGAAATAGACGTAGAACTTGCGCGCGCCCCACATATGCTCCAGGTCCGCGCCGAACATCGCCAGATACAGCAAATTCAAAAGGATGTGCCAGATGCCGTCGTGCAGGAAGAGATACGTAAACGGCTGCCAGAGGAACAGGCCGTGCACGGTCGAATACGGCGTGAGGCCGAACCAGGCAATCCAGAAATTCCAGCCTGGAGCGTGAAAAACCAGCCGCGAAAATTCCTGGGCGAGAAAGACGCTCACGCAGATGATGCACAGCGTCTTGACGGCGCGGGGAAAATATTCGCCGATGTCGAAGCGATAGCCGTAGCCGCGCGAAAAGGATCCCACGGCTCCTAATTTTAGGGAGTCGAAGCGCCGGAGTCAAAGAGCGCATGCACACACCGGTTCTCTCGGCGTGGCACTTGGCTCCAGAAGCCGGCCGGGTTTTGAGAGGGTCATGAGTAGAGGCGGTCGATTTTAGCGGCCAGGATGAAATCGCTTTCCGTGAGGCCGTTGATGGCGTGAGTCCATGTGGTGACTTCGGCTTTGCCCCACCCGAGCAAGATATCCGGGTGATGCCCCTGCTCTTCGGCCACCTCGCCCACTTTGTTGACGAACGCGAGCGCCTTGCGAAAATCGGGAAATTTGAAAAGGCGCGTGATGTGGTGGCCGTCGACCACCTTCCAGTCCGAGAGTTGTTCCGACAACTGTTCGAGATCTTTGCCCGCCAGCGGCGGAACGCCACCGCGGCACGGAACGCAATTCTTGCTGGCCAGATCGGTCATGCGAGTGCGCCTCCAGCGGAAAAGGCCGGGAACGAATAAATCCCGGCGGTGGAATGCTCGCGACGAGTCCTGCTATTCTCTTGCGCACACGAACGAAGGACGTCCGAGGAACGAACATGCCCGAAGAATTGCAGGAATTGCATGAGAACGCCGAAGAAGGCGCGCACCAACGGAGTCTTGCGCCCGTCACCGTCACGATGGCCATCCTGGCGGTGCTGGTCGCTGCCGTGGGTTTGATGGGCCATCGATCGCATACCGAAGAAGTGCTGAACCAGAACCGGGCCACGGACCAGTGGACGTATTATCAGGCCAAGGAAATCCGGCTGCGCAACTACGAAATGTTTCTGGACATGCTCGCGGTACTGCCGGTGCAGCGCGGGCCGGACGTGTCCGCGCTGACGACGAAATACGCGACGGACGTGCAGCGCTATCGAGGAGAGCAACAAGCGATTGAAGCGGATGCGCACAACTTCGAGAACGAAGTGGCCATCCAGGCGCGGCGAGCGAACCGCTTCGACCTGGGCGAAGTGATGCTGGAGGCCGCGCTGGTGATTTGCTCCATCACGTTGCTGACGAAAAAGCGCATGTTCTGGATTCTGGGAACGGCGCTGGGCATGCTGGGCGTCGTGATCGGCGCGGCGGGATTTTTCGTGCGCTGATCCCGCTGGAACGCGCCCGCCCTGCATCATCGCTCTCCGGGAACGGCGGCATGAGCGTCCACGTAGTCGCGGACGTACGCGACAAACGCGTCCTCGATACGCTTGGTGACCGGTCCGAGTGGAGCTTTCGTCGCGTGGCCGCCCACTTCGGCGACGCCGATCACGTTGCGGTTCGTAGACGAAATAAACACTTCGTCCGAGCAATAGAGATCCTCGGGAAAGAGCGTCTGCTCTTCAACCTCGATTCCCGCGGCGGGACCGAGTTCAAGCACCAGGCTGCGCGTGACCCCTTCCAGGCAGCCGGAAGAGAGCGGCGGAGTAAGCACGCGCCCCTCCTGCACGCAGAAAATATTAGCCGCGGTGCACTCCGAAATTTCGCCGCGCTCGTTGAGCAAAATCACCTCATCCCATCCGGCATTTTGCGCTTCGGCCAGATTCCACACGTTGTTCAGCCACGAAGTCACCTTCACGCCCGCGAGCGGCGATTCGGCGTGGCGGCCATGTTCGCGAATTGCCAGCCGGACGGCCTGATGCACCGGCGGCAAATCGGCGGAATAAATCAGCAGATCGGCTTCCGGCATTTCTTCGTCGCTTCGCCAGAAACCAGCCTTGTTGTGAACCACGTAAACGCGGGCAGAGCCTTCACGGACGTTATTGGCGCGCAGAAGCTCGGCGAGATCATCGCGCACCTTCTCGGCGTCGAAAGGGAAAGGACAACGGATGATTTGCGCGTCGCGCGACAGCCGCTTCCAGTGGCGTTCGAACGCAAACGGGATGCCCTCGACGATGCGCATGGTGGTGAAGAGACCCGAGCCATTCAGCAATCCCGCCTGGCCGGGAGAAAGGCGAACATCCTCGAAGGGCGCCAAGCGCCCGTTATGAAAGACGAAGCGATGAATCATGCCGCCTCCCTCTCCATCCTGGCCGGTAGAAATCTCGCCAGGAACGTCTGCCAAGTCCCAATGCCATTGTAGCGCAGAATGCAATCCTGTCTGGCCCGGCAGCAGGGGAATTTTCGGGCGCGAATCTTCGCTCCAGCGCGGGCGCGCGGCGGAAAATCTGCGAAAAAGAAAATGCACCGGGACGTTCCGCCCTTGGGTGCAGCCGACCCTCTGTTTTCTATGACTTACGAGTATCAAAGGTTGAATGGCTGTTCCGCCCTTGCGAGCGCGATTCGGAGCGTCCGAGAGCTCCGCTACCAGATCGGCGGAATGCAGCCGCGAGCCAAACGCGGTCCTGACGGCGGCGAATTTGTCGTCACACAACATCACAGATCGACAGTATCCGATGGATCGGCGACATTGCTACTGGTCAAAGGACCAGTTGAGGGACAGGTCGATTTGGCAGCTTTTTTGAGCTGCGCCGGGACTCGCCGATCTCGGGTGCAGGTCAGATGGCCGGAGGTAAACGCGCGAGCAGAGCAAAATGCTACATTTGGAGCGGCACTGGAAACGGGCGGGGCGGGATGCGCGTCGGAAGTGATGGCGAGGCGATGCACACAAGAAAAACAGCGACAGAGATTCCGGCGGCAGCGGCGCTGCTGATTTTCGCGGCGGCGATGACGTTTGCCGCGGCGCGGCCGAGGCAGAGCGCCAAAGCGCGCGAGCCGCAAACGCCAAGCGCGGCGAGCAGCTTGAAGAGCGAGACGCGGCTAATAACGGTGGACGTATCGGTGCGGGACTCGCACGGCAATCCGGTGCGCGGCCTGAAAGCTTCCGATTTTCGCATCTTTGACAACGGGAACGGGCCGCAACAGATCGCGGGATTCGAGTTCGTCGAGCCGCCAGCGGGCGCGGCGCCGGCAAATCCAGCCACCGCACCCGGTACCGCTTCTGCGAAGACCGCAGCGCCGCAAACCGTGTTTTCCAATCAGGCGTACGCGCATCCTTCGATCGGGCCGACGGCCATTTTGCTCGATCCGGGAAACATCGCGTTTGAAGATAAGGTGACCGCGCGCCTGCAAGCGCTGAAGCTGCTGGACAAACTGCCGGCCGACACGCCGGTTGCTATTTTTCTACTGGCCGGCAGCCTCACCGTAACGCAGAACTTCACGACAGACCGGGCGGCGCTGCGCGCGGCAGTGAACCGGTCGATGATTCCGATGCCGCAGGTGAAGGACCCCGAGAACGATCCGCAAAATTCGTTCAAGACCGATGACACAGGATCGAAAGCCGCGCAGCAATTCCAGAAGCTCGAATACGAGGAGCAGACCACCGTCATCGCCGATGAGACTTCGGACGCGATGCGGGCTATCGCCAAAGATTTAGCGGCCTATCCGGGGCAGAAGAATCTGGTATGGATCAGCGAGGCTTTCCCGCAGTGGATTCTGCCGGGAGCGGGATTCGGGCCGCATTCGGTGGAGGCCGGCGATAGTTCCTCGCTCGACGATCCTTTCCGGCAGACGTTTATCAGCAGCGCCAGCTACGGAGATAAGCTGCAGTCGGACGCGCAGGAGCTGGTGGACGCTCGCGTGACAGTGTATCCCGTGGACGCTCGCGGGCTGGTGGCTCCGGGGCTTTACGACGCGTCGGGCAATCCGCTGGCCAACGATCCGAGCTTCGCGTCCAATCCCGCAAGCATCGGCCCGGCAATGGGCGCGGAGCTAACCCGCGAAAACACGGATTTGACATTTTCACAGGCCACCATGGAACAGATCGCGCACGATACTGGCGGTACGGCCTGCCTGAATACGAACGACCTTTCCGGCTGCGCGAAATCGGCGATCGAGGACAGCGCGCCGGACTACGAAATCTCCTATTACCCGGCAGGCGTGAAATGGGATGGGAGCTTTCACCGCATTACGCTAAAAACCGATTTGCACGGCGTGAAGATTTACTACCGCCGCGGTTATTCGGCGATCGATACGACGGAACTGGCGAAAAAGCAGCCGCTTGAGTTTTTCCGGCAGGCATGCGCGTCGCTGCTGCCGGTAACGTCGATTGGGCTGCGCGCGGAGGCGCTGCGGACGCTGAATGCCGGCGAAAGCCGCTACTTGCTGAGCATTTCGCCGGACGCGCTGAGCGTGACGCCGGCGGGCGGGAAACTGGCGCTGCGCCTCCGGGTTGCTGTGTGCGAGTTCGCGCCGCAGGGCGGACGATTTCGGGTTTATTCGCACGATCTGTCCAAGAAATTTTCAGAGCGCGAGGCGGAGAGCTGGCAGCGGCAAGACGTCGACAGCGTAATCGACTACAAAGCGAGGCCAGAGGCTGCGCGCCTGCGGCTGGCGGTTCTCGACACGGCGACAGGGCTGACGGGAAGCGTGGATGTGCCGGCGCATCCCACGGCGGTTTTCGACATTCGCACGCCGGGCGAAAAGGCGGAAGCGTCCCGCGCTGGAACGACGGAGCTGTATTCGCACCTGCAATTTCATTCCTCGAACGGCGATACCGGCGGACTCGATTTGAGCGGCGACAAAATCGAATATCGCGGGAAGCTGGGAATCGAATCGGCGGCGCCTGCTTTCTTTCACCAGGTTTACGGCGGCAGTTTTCAGTGTCAGGCTGGGAAGTTGACGGCGAATAGCGGCTCGGGCGAACCGAACTTCGAATTTGCATTCAAGAACTCGGGTGGGGTTATCGCGCTGGTGAACTTGGCAGGAGCGCAGCCGGCCTACTCAGGGGCGCTGCCGGTTGATTCGAGCGCCAGGGCATTTTTTGGCCGGCTCTGGAAGATGTGCCACTGTGAGGGACCTTGAGGCGTCGTGTCGCGCTAGCGGTGCGGCTTACGGAGCGCAAATCGTCCAGATTCCGGCGCCATACGAGCCTTTAAAGTGCAAAACGTCGTAGTCGATGATGGTGACGTTAGGCTCCAAACGTCGTAGTCCACGACGGCGACGTTACGGCCCGAACTATTCGCCGTTCTTCGTCATTTTGGAGTCTCAAGCTGAGAGTCGGGAGCGGCGAATTTTGGATT
>JASHWB010000472.1 GCA_030044295.1 Candidatus Acidiferrales bacterium | reverse complement strand
GGCGCCGGGCGCATCGTGCAGATGGACATCACCCGCGTGGACCAACTGATCGTCAGCGGAGAGTTTCTGCGCCACCCGCTACTGCTGGAGGCGATGAAGAGCGGGCGCGAGCGCCAATTGCACCTGATGGGCCTGGTGAGCGATGGTGGGGTCCACTCGCACATCGAGCACCTTTACGCGCTGTTGCGCATGGCGCGCGAAAACAGGGTCGAGCGCGTTTTCGTCCACGCGTTCACGGACGGCCGCGACACGCCGCCCGAGAGCGGCATCGATTTCCTGCGCGCGCTCGAACAAAAGATGCGTGAATACGGCGTGGGGCAAATCGCCAGCGTCAGCGGCCGTTACTATGCGATGGACCGCGACAACCGCTGGGAACGCGTCGAGCGCGCCTATCGCGCCGTGGTACACGGTGAATCGGACACGAAATTTAGTGATCCGATGGCTGCAATGCGCGCGAGCTACGAAAAGGGCGTTACGGACGAATTTGTCGAGCCCGTGGTGATTACGACGGCCGCGACACCCGGCAAGCCACCTGCCCCGCGCGCGATCATCCGCGACGACGATGCCGTTATCTTTTTTAACTTCCGCGCCGACCGGGCGCGGCAAATGACGCGCGCACTTATCGAACCTGGATTCGACAAATTCGCCGATCCAAAGCGGCCCAAGAATTTGTGCTTTGTGGCTATGACCCAATACGAAAAAACGTGGCCGTGGCTGCGCTACCTGCTCGCTCCGGAGAAGCTGGAGCACATTTTGGCGAATGCGTTCGCTGAACTGAACTATAAGAACTTGCGCGTGGCCGAAACAGAGAAGTACGCGCACGTCACCTATTTTTTCAATGGCGGCGTCGAGAAGCCGTATCCCGGCGAAGAGCGGCTACTGGTTCCTTCTCCGAAAGTGCCAACGTACGACCTGAAGCCAGAAATGTCTGCGGCCGGAATTACCGATGGGGTAATTCACGCGATCCAGAAAGGCGAATTTGACGCCATCATCATGAATTTCGCCAACGCCGATATGGTGGGACATTCCGGCAAGTTCGAAGCGGCGATCAAGGCCTGCGAGACGATCGACGAATGTCTGGGCCGGATCTATCAGGCCCTGAAGCCGCGCGGCGGTGCCTGGATCATCACCGCTGATCACGGAAATGCGGAAACCATGATCGATCCGGTCACCGGCGGCCCGCATACGTATCACACCACAAATCCCGTTCCATTGGTGCTGGTGACTGATGACACGAAAACTCCGCTGAAGTCAGGTGGGTCGCTGCGCGATATCGCTCCGACGATCCTTGGTCTGGCAGGCGCGGTAGAGCCGCGCGAAATGACCGGCCGCGACCTGCGAAATGCCGGGGCGCGGCGTTAATGCCGCCGGCCGACGATTTTTCGTACTTCTGTTCTGCAAAAGTTGTATCTTTCCCTGCGATTTGAAGAATTGCAGAGATATGCGTTTCCCCTTCCAATTCATCTGACAAAGGGGAGGAGTTGATATGCCCACGCCCATAACCGGCGAGATGAGCGTTTTTGAATCGGCTGAAGCCCGTTTCGAGATTGCCGCTCGCAAGCTAGGCCTCGATTCCGGACTCTACCAATACATGAAGTACCCGGAGCGCGAGGTCACGGTATACATTCCGGTGGCGCTCGATAATGGGCACATGCAGATTTTCACCGGCTATCGCGTGCTGCACTCGACGGTGCGCGGGCCGGGGAAGGGCGGGATTCGTTTTGCCCCAGACGTCAGCTTGGACGAAGTGCGGGCCCTCGCTGCCTGGATGACCTGGAAGTGCGGCGTGGTAAACATTCCGTTCGGCGGCGCGAAGGGCGGCGTCATTTGCCATCCGGAAAAGCTTTCGAAGGCGGAGCTCGAAAGGTTGGTTCGCCGCTACACGGCTCAATTAGCTGACTGGTTTGGCCCAGAGCGCGATGTGCCCGCGCCGGATATCGGCACGAATGAACAAACGATGGCGTGGGTCATGGACACGTACGCGATGCACGTCCGGCAGGCTACCACTGCCGTCGTGACGGGCAAGCCGCTCGACCTGGGCGGCTCGCAAGGCCGCCGCGAAGCCACCGGCCGCGGCGTGATGATCTGCTGCGACAAAGCCATCGCGAAACTCAAAATAAAGCGCGAGCAATGCCGCGTGATCGTGCAAGGTTTCGGAAACGTCGGTTCCAATGTCGCGGCGCTCATGCACGAAGCCGGTTATAAAATCATTGGCGTCGCGGACATCCATGGGGCTCTGTACAACGAAAAAGGGTTCGATATTCCGAAGCTGCACGAATGGGTGTACGGACAAAACAAAAAGCTGCCCGACTTTCCGGCGGGCGGCGAAAAATTAGGCGCGCAGGAACTGCTATTCCGTCCATGCGATATTTTGATTCCCGCCGCAACCGAAAACCAGATTACTGCCGCTAACGCGCATCGCGTCGATTGCCGGATACTCTGCGAAGGTGCGAACGGCCCGACTACCTCGCACGCGGATTCCACGATCGGCCAGAAGGGTATTTTCATCATTCCCGACATTCTGGCAAACGCTGGCGGAGTCACCGTAAGCTACTTCGAATGGGTGCAGGACCGGCAGGGCTTCTTCTGGCGCGAACGCGAAGTAAACGAGCGGCTGCAAGATGTGATGGAACAAAGCTTCGATCAAGTGGTACGCTACGCGGAAACACACGGAGTCGATAACCGGATTGCGGCCTATATCCTGGCCATCGATCGCGTTGCGCGAGCGCTGAAACTGCGCGGATTCTACGCGTAGCCCGTCCGGTCTACGCCCGTGGGCAGGAACAATTATGATTCCCGAGTCCATGTCGCCTGGCGTCCAGAAAACCGAGCAACAGCATCGGAGCGATATTTGCGGGGTCGGCCGCTGGATTCACGACCGCGGCTTCGTCGCCTCGACGGACGGTAACATTTCGGTGCGCCTCGATGCGGATCGCATTCTCACTTCGCCGACTTGTATGAGCAAAGGAATGATGGCGCCGGAAGACCTCGTAGTTACCGATCTCGAGGGGCGCCGCGTCTCGGGTACAAGAGAAGCCTCTTCGGAAATTGCGATGCACTTGCTAATTTACCGCTTGCGGCCGGATGTGAACGCCGTGTGTCACGCGCATCCGCCCACCGCCACGGGATTTGCCGCAGCCGGAGTTGCGCTCGATAAGCCGATCTTGTGTGAGCTAATCGTCACGCTTGGAGAAGTACCACTCGCGCCCTACGGAACGCCGGGGACACCTGAGCTGAGCGACGCGATCGAGCCTTACGTAAAACAGCACGACGCGATCCTGATGGCCAATCACGGTGTGGTCACGTATGGCCCCGATTTGCTGACCGCGTTTATGCGAATGGAGACTACGGAGCATTTCGCTCACGTGGCGCTCGTCACAGAGCTGCTAGGCGGACAGAAACTACTCTCCGGCGCGGAGCTCGAGAAACTGGTCCTCGCCCGCGCGCAATACGGCGCGAGTTCGAGGGCTCCTGCTGCCGGCCTGCATGCCGCGAGCGGCGGCTTCAATGGATCGGAGCGAATCTCGCTTACGCGCCACGAACTCGATTCGTTGATCGATGAAGCAGTGCAGCGGGATCGCGCGCAGCGCTAAACCATCTCTGCGGTTGCGCGGAAGCTGCGGTTTGACACGTCAGAGACGCTAATCGATAATCGCTCGACTATGATTGGCCTCCTGCGCGGCAAGCTCGCCGACAAACGCCCGAACCAGGTGCTCATCGATGTTAGCGGAGTCGGCTATCAGGTGCAGATTCCGCTTTCCACGTTCGCCGAGCTGGGCGCGCTCCATCAAGATGCAACTCTGCTGATCTACACACACGTGCGCGAGGATCAGCTCGCGCTCTACGGATTCCTGACCGCCCGCGAGAAGCAATGCTTCGAGCTGCTGATTTCCGCGTCAGGCGTCGGGCCGTCGCTGGCGCTGAAAATTCTTTCTGGAATGGGAGTCGAAGAGCTGGTGCCCGCGATTCGCAAGGGTGATCTGGCGCAGCTCGTGCGTATTCCGGGAGTGGGCAAGAAAACAGCCGAGCGTATCGTGGTGGAGCTACGCGATAAGCTCACAGCCGTCGACGTTCCGGGAGCTGGAAAGTTAGCTACGCGCTCGCAAGTCGAATCGGACGTGGCGTCAGCCCTGACGAACTTGGGATACGACGACCGTTCTGTCGAACGAGTCGTCGAGCAATCACGCGCCAGCGGCTCTGGCGATTTTGAGAAGCTACTGCGGTCTTGCCTTCAAATCCTAGGCAGTTCGGCGACGCAGAAAACCGCACGCTGAAGTGAGCGATTCCCTTCACTCTGGAAAACACGCTCGGCCTCGTAATATGTGCGCGTGAGCTGCTTTGCCCGCGGCCCCCTCGATGGTACGATCATGTTGATGCGTCAAGATGGAAGCTTCAATCCCCGCATTGGTCTTCCCTACCGCACGCGAAAAGAAGAACTTGCCGGGGAATTCGCCAAGATTGAGCCGTACACGCATTCGCTGCGCGCGGCCGGCGCTGAGCCGGTCGTTTTATCACTCGGGCTTTCCGTTGATCATCTGGAGAAGATCGCCGCAACGCTCGATGGCGTGCTGCTGACCGGCAGCCCCGCGGATGTCGATCCGTCCCGGTTTAGCGCTGCGCGCCATTCGGAGGCTTCCGACCCCGATCCACACCGTGAGGGCACGGATTGGGCGCTACTCAGGCATTGTTTTGGCGAACAAAAGCCGCTCCTCGCAATCTGCTATGGCATCCAAAGCCTCAACGTTTTTCTCGGGGGCGCGCTGGTACAGGATATTCCCAGCGAACTTAAAACCTCGATCGATCACGAGACTAGCAACGAGAAACTCGCCCCGGAGGTTTTCCATACCGTGGCCTTTGCCGCTGATTCCAAGCTTGCAATCCTGGCTAGAACTACCGGCGAAGTGCGCGTAAACAGTTCGCATCACCAGTCGATTCGTGAAGCGGGCCGCGAGCTGCGCGTGATCGCGCGCGCACCGGACGGAGTCGTCGAGGCGGTCGAATGGACTGGCGACGCCAATTGGGTGGTCGGAGTTCAGTGGCACCCCGAGCGTATGGCCGTAACCGATCCCCTGGGCCAGTCGCTTTTTAAAGGATTGGTCCAGGCGGCGCGCAACGTTCCGACCGGCGCCTGATCCTGCCGGTTCGTGAAACTCGGGCCAGACCAGCGCCTTCGACGCGTATAACAGCGCGTTTGCGCTGAGCGGCATTACAACCGAATGGCGAGCAGCGCCATCTTGTTAAGTGCGTCGCCGCGCTGGAGCGGAAGTGAGACGTTGAGGCCAACTCTCTCGACCGAGGTAAGCCTTACGGCTGGCGTTTTTAGCATCAACAGCAGAGGAGTCGTTCTGTGCGAATGAAACTTTGGTTCGCCCTTGGCTTGGCATTTTGTTTCGCCGCCTTGGCCGCGTCACTTCCCGCAAGCGCGCAGGATGACGAAGTCCTGATGCCGGATCAAAGCACGGCTAAGGCTAAACAGATTCTGCAGGCGGGCATCGATGCGCTCGGCGGTCAAGCCTATCTCAACCTTCACGATGCCACTTGCACCGGCACCATTGGCCAATTCGACCACTCCGGCGCGGTCACCGGTTTCGAGCGCTTCATCGACTACTCGATCCCGCCCGATAAAGAGCGTCAGGAAAATCTTCCCAAACGCAATATCATCCAAGTGTACAACGGCAAGCAAGGTTGGGTGCTCGATCGCGGCGGCGTTTCGGAGGCCCCGCCTTCCGATGTGGAAGAATTCCAGCAGGCTAATTTGAACGACATCGCCAACATTCTCCGCCATCGCATTCACGAGAGCGGCATGATTTTCCGCTATGCGGGTCCGGATATCGTCCAACTGAAGCAAGTTGACTGGGTCGAATTGGTGGATAGCGATAATCGGACCATTCGCATCGCGTTTGCCCAAGCTACTCACCTGCCGATTCAGGAAGTCGTCGAGACTCGCGATCCAAAAACGCAGCTGGACAGCCAGGAAGTCGATGTCTTTTCCGACTATCACCAGATGCAAGGCATACAGACCGCCCTCCAGCTCGAGCGCGAACGCAACAATATGAAGGTGTTTCACGCCTTTTTCGCGAAGTGCGATTACAATACCGACCTAGCCGATTCCTTCTTTACCAAGGAATCTTTGGACGAACGCTGGGCCAAAATCGGAAAGAAAGAACGCAAAAAAGAAGCCCAACAGAAGCACAAAGATAAGAATCAGGACAGCAGCTCCAATAACAATGGCTCCAGCAATACCGGCTCCAATAGCGGCAAGAACCCATCGTCGAACCCGGATTGGTAGCGTAATTTTGCTCTTCCCATCTCCTGCGCTCTGGTGACCTTCGCTTCCTACCTCTCCCCAGCCGTTTACTTCGTGACCCACGCCCAGGCCAGCGGTTTTTTCATTCGCGAGTCGCGGAGTATAATCGTCCGATGCAAACGACCCGGCAAGCTCAGCAGATGCACGGCACCACGGTCCTCTGCGTGCGCAAGGATAATAAAGTGGTGCTCGCCGCCGACGGGCAGGTTACTCTGGGCGACGCAGTGATCAAGCACAGCGCCAAGAAAATACGCCGCCTTTATAACGACAAAATCGTCGCGGGTTTCGCCGGCAGCACCGCCGACGCGCTTTCGCTCTTCTCGCGTTTCGAAAACAAGCTCCAGGAATTTCACGGCAATCTTCCGCGTGCCGCCGTGGAACTGGCAAAGGAGTGGCGCACGGACCGTTCGCTGCGTCACCTCGATGCTCTGCTGCTCGTCGCGGATCCGAAGAACACTTTCCTGCTATCGGGCAATGGCGACGTGATCGAACCGGACGACGGCGTCTGCGCCATCGGCTCCGGCGGCAACTACGCGGTTGCCGCAGCTCGCGCCTTGGCGAAAAATTCCAAGCTGAGCGCCAAGGATATCGCCCAGGAAGCCATGCGCATCGCTGCTGACATTTGCATCTATACCAACGCGAATTTCAGCGTCGAAGAAGTATGAGCGGCAAGCCGGAGAAAGACATGGTGATCTACTTGTCCGGAGAACAGCAAGCAGCCGAGCCTGAACCGATGCCCTCATTCGACGAACTCACGCCGCGCGAGATCGTCGCCGAATTGGATAAATACATCGTCGGCCAGCAGGCGGCGAAGAAGGCAGTTGCCATCGCTCTTCGCAATCGCGTTCGCCGCCAAAAATTGCCGGCCGAGATGGCGGAAGACGTCCTGCCGAAAAACATTCTGATGATCGGCCCCACCGGCGTGGGTAAGACGGAAATCGCGCGCCGTCTCGCTCGCCTTGCAGGCTGCCCCTTCGTCAAAGTCGAAGCGTCGAAATACACTGAAGTAGGGTACGTCGGCCGCGACGTGGAATCCATGGTCCGCGACCTTGTAGAAACGGCCATCGATATGGTCCGTGAAGAAAAACTCGACGAGGTCGCCGAGCGCGCCGAGCAAGCAGCGGAAGAGCGCCTGCTCGATTTGCTATTGCCTTCGTCCCCTCCACCAACTGAGCCGAATGGCCCCACCGAGGCCCAGCGCCGCGAACAGACCCAACGCACGCGCGAAAAGCTCCGCGCCCAACTTCGCGAAGGCAAGCTCGATCAGCGCCTCGTCGAAGTCGAGGTCCGCGAGCGCTCCATGCCGGCATTCGAGATCATCACCAATCAGGGCGTCGAGGAGATGGACATCAACGTCAAGGACATGCTTTCCGGCATGTTCGGACAGCAAAAGAAGAAGCGCAAGATGACCGTCTCCGAAGCATTCGACTACTTGATCCAGGAAGAGGAAAACCGCTTGATTGATATGGATCAGGTCACCCGCGTGGCCGTCGAGCGCGTGGAGCAGATGGGAATTTTGTTCATCGACGAGATCGACAAAATCGCCGGACGCGAATCGGGCCACGGCCCCGATGTTTCTCGCGAAGGCGTGCAGCGCGACATTCTCCCGATCGTCGAAGGCACCACTGTCAACACGCGCTATGGCATGGTTCGCACCGATCACATTCTGTTTATTGCTGCCGGCGCGTTCCACACTTCGAAACCGTCGGAACTGATTCCGGAGTTGCAAGGCCGCTTCCCGATTCGCGTCGAGCTCAGCTCGCTCACTGAAGCCGACTTCATTCGTATCCTAACGGAGCCGAAAAACGCGCTCATCAAGCAGTACACTGCCCTGCTCGATACGGAAGGGCTGAAGCTCACCTTCACCGAGGATTCCATCGCTGCAGTCGCTCGCTTCGCTGCTACCGTTAACGAGCAGACCGAGAATATCGGCGCGCGACGCCTGCACACGATTCTCGAACGCGTGCTCGAGGAAATCTCCTTTGACGCGCCCGAACTGAAGAAGAAAACCGTCAAAGTGGACGCGGCGTACGTCCAAAAGCAGCTCGCGAATATCGTGAAGGACCAGGATCTCAGCCGCTACATCCTCTAAAGGCACACACGGCGACGATGACGCGAAACTTGGAATTGTCTCGCCGCTCGTCACCCAGCCTTTCGGACTTCAAGTCTGCAACGGCCTCGCTCGTTGTAACGACACTTGCATTTGCGCTGGTTATTGCCGGTTGCGCCTCGCCCGGCGAGCCGTCCGCGCGGAAACCTCCCGTGCCGGAAACGGTCTCGGATCTGGCGGCCTCGCAAACTGGAAACAGCGTGCTCCTTACCTTCACCATGCCGCAAGCTTCCCTGGGCGGAGCGCCGCTCCAACACCCTCCGACAGTCGAGATCTATCGCGATTTCGAAGCCGTTCTGGCCGCAGGCGAGTCACATCCGGTCTCGCCGAAGCGGCCAGCTCTTCTGACTACCATTCCGTCGGACCTCGTACCGCAATATACGCTACGCGGCCAGTTTCGCTATCTCGATCGCCTAGACGCAGCCGATTTCACGGCTCATCCGGATAGCATCGTCGTTTATTCGGTGCGTACGAGCGTTTCGGCTAGGAAACTCTCCGCGCCCTCGGACATAGCGGCCTCCCGAATTTATCCCGCCCCCGAGCGTGTTTCCGACCTGAAGGCCGAAGTAACTCCCTCCGCCGTCGTGCTTACGTGGACCGCGCCGGAGCGCACCCCGGTTGGCACGGCCCCGCCGCTTCTCGCATATCGAATCTATCGCGGTGAAGCACAATCAAATCTGCCCGCGAGCTCGGAAACAGGTGCATCGCCTCCGGCCTCTGCTCCCTTGCCTGGCACCGCGCCCTCTCCCCCGGCGCTGCAAACGCCGCTTGTGAACATAGGCGAATCCAGCTCGCCTGGCTTCAGCGACACCCACGTCGAATTCGGCAAAATGTACGTGTATTCCGTGCGAAGCCTTGTCAACTACTCCGGCGTCGCAATCGAGTCCGCCGACTCGAATTTTCTGACGATCACTCCGCGTGACGTCTTCCCTCCCGCCGCTCCCACTGGCCTGATCGGCATCTTTGTTCCCGCAGCGTCGGGCGGGGCCGCGCGCGTCGACCTTTCCTGGACCGTCAACGTGGAAACCGATTTGGCTGGCTACCACGTCTATCGAAGTGAGCAGGCGGGTATTCTTGGAGCACGGTTGGATGCCGAACTGTTGCTTACGCCTG
>JASHWB010000471.1 GCA_030044295.1 Candidatus Acidiferrales bacterium | reverse complement strand
CCGGACCATCGAGGCATTCCGTTTCATCCGCAAGTTTCACACCGCCGCGCTGGAGCACTTTCCAGTCCTGTTCGGCATCACCTGCCAACCGGGATTGAACGATCTCCATCTCGCGCTCGGCTATGTCCGTATCGGCGAGATGCCCCATCTTTTCGATGGCAAGACGGCTGTGCTATATGCGATGACGAAACAGACCCGAGCCGAGACCCCACATGGGAAGTTCAGGAAAAACCAGCAGTCAAACTCAAACCAGCGCGTTCGCCCCGCAACTCCTGAACCTGTACAACATGGCGAAGCCAACCTTGCAGGCGCTTTCGGGACAGACAACGGAAGCACTACAGACGGGTGGGGATACCGACCAGATACCGTCCATCAACGCGGGCGTCGCCGCCGCGCGCGAGTCCTACGCGAACAGCCAGAAGATGTTACGTCAGCAGATAGCGCAGTCGGGATTGGCGGGGACACCCTTCGCGAGCGAGATTCTGGGACAGAATCAGGAAACGGCGGGGCAACAGATCGGCGCGATTCCTTCGACTATCACGAGTAACTTTCTCTCGCAGGGAGTACCGACCGTAGTAGGCGCAGGAACCAACGCGCTCAACACTGCCGCGAACCTTGATACCAGCAGCTACACCACGCCGTCGTTCTGGGACTATTTCCTGCAAGGACTGGGAAGCACTTCACAAGGTGCCGGTTCCGGTATTGGCGCTTACGCTGCGTTAGGCGGCGGATAATCATGGGAGCGGGACTCGGACTATTACTCGGTACGGGCATGAATGCTCTGGGCGGTTACGCCAAGGGCAAAATACTCAAGCAGCAGCAGCACGATGATCTTCTGCTCTCCACCTATCAGCAGAACCCGACCCTCGCAACGACGCCTGACGCACAATCGTTCTTGAAGAAAAAGTACGGCGGTGACGTAGCCGACATGTTCATGAACTTCGGCAAGGCCACTGAGCAGATGCAGCAGAGTGTCGGTGGGGCGATGGCTCCGCAAGCGAGAATCAGTGGTGCGGCCAACCCATCCGGCAGCGTTCCACCACAAGACCCGATGGGCGCGCATATTTCGCAACTCGATTCGGAAATCAATCGGTTGCGCGGGGTTCAGACTCGCTACGCGGGTAATCCGCAGTTCGCGAAATTCTCGCCGATGGTCCAGAACCATATCGATGATCTTCAGCATCAGCGTGATCAGCTGACGCAACAGCAATTTCAAACCGGCGAGAAAGAACAGGATCGCCAACAGCGACAGGAATTTCACGCCGACACCGAAGCTGATCGCGCGCAAATGCGGCAGATTCAGGAGCAAAACGCCGATCTTAACAAGCAACTCAGAACCATCATGGCGGGCATCGCGCAAGATCGCGAAAAAGACGAGCAGCAAAAGAACTTCGATGCGGCGCGAAAGAATCTCGCCGGACAACTGACCAACATCAACAAATTGCTGACCGCCTCGAATCCGCCGGATGCGGCTACGATTCAGCCGATCCTTACCTCATACAATTCGCAACTGAAGGCGCTGAAATCGCGCGCCGATAGACTCGACATCGAGTACAACGAAGACGAATTCAAGCCGCTCAATTCGGCAACCGATGTTCCGAAACATCCGTGGCTCGGAGCAAAATTAGGCGGCGTGAAGGCGTCAATCGCAGGGACTCCGTTAACTGCCGGCGCTGCGACTACCAAGCCGGATGGCGTCTATCAAAAAGACGGCAAACTATACACCGTGACAAAAGGTAAAATTACTGGTGTAAGCGATGCCGGAAGCTGATCCGCTTGACGGCGCGACGCCGGTTGCCGATCCGCTCGACGGTGCGCTTCCGCTCAACTCAAAGCTGCGCCGCCTGCCCAAAGGGGTTCCGACGGCTGAACAGGAAGCCCTGCGGCCGGTTCCCGAAGATCCAGTTTACGAAGTCGGCAAATTTGCCGCGAAACATCCATATGTCACGGCCGCAGTAACCGGCGCGGCCATTGGCCCGACAGTCGGATTGGGCGAAGCTGTCAGTGCGGTCCCCGGTGCGGAAGCCGCAGCGGGAGCCGCCGAAAATCTTGGCTATCAGAAACTAAGTGAAAAGCATCCGTGGCTCGCGTTGGTGGCGCCGTTCGCGCCTCGTGCTGCGCTGGCTGCCGGGGGCGCGCAAACCGCGATTCGGGGAGCCGTTGAAGCAGAAACCGGACATGCGACCCAAGAGCAAGTCCAGCAGTCGGCGGAACATTTTCTTGGAATGTCGGCTCCCGATGCTGCTGCACTTGCGCACCCAACCGATGTGAATGCGCCGAATGCGCAGAAACTGAGCCAGTCAAAACAGATGTTGTGGGCGCTGCGCCGCAACGCGCTCAAAGCGGTGGGACGCGAGTACGACCCGATCTTTGAAAAGGTCGAGAAACTTCCCGTCGAAGCGGGCGATCTCGCCGATATTTCGACCGCTGCGAAAGATGCCCAAGACACCGTTCGAGCGCGCGGCGCTGTTCTTGCGCCGTCGGTCAAAAAATTGCTTGATGAAGTCGGAGGCTACAGTTCTTCGGACAAACTCGTTACCGAGCGTGTCGAACTCCCGGACGGAAGCATTATTGAACGACGGACCCCCAAACAGATCGACAGTTATGCGTCCGCAGTAGATGTTCTGTCGAAAAATAACGTCAAACTTCCAGCCACCGCAACAAAACAAGAGCTAATCAACCTCGCGAATCAGGTAGCGGGAACGGAAGGTCATACAATTGGCAGTTTGCGCGGCACCCTTCAACGGATACTGCATGAGACCGATCAGCCTCGTCTTACTGCGACGGATCGCGGTGCATTATTTGACGCATCACGCCCAATCGTGAGGACTCTCGACGCGGCGATACCGGACGGACAAAAGCCGGTGCTCGCCGCCATCAACGCAAAATACGCACAGGTAAACAAGATTTACCCGTTCACTCAGATGCGAAAGATGAATCAAGCTGCGACCCTGCCCGAGCTTGGGAAGGCAATGTTCGAGGATATGAAACCGGCGACCACGAGCATGGCAATCGGGAACATGTCCGACGCGGAAAAAGGCTTGGCCCGCGAAGCGTTTGCAAGTTGGGCCTTCAACTCAAAGGACTTATTCAAGACTCTGGAGGACCAGCGCGACAATATGGCGGCACTCGGATTCCGGCCTGAACTTCAACAACTGAAAACCTGGCAGGACTTGGTGACCGGTGCGCAACGCATGGCTAAGCTTCCCGATTTGCCGCGCCGACGCGAATTTCTAAAGGGTGTGCGGGAAGAAATGGCGCGGCGCGGTTTTTCGCAGGAAGCGTTTCAGGCCGCCGATACTGCGATGCAGAACGCCGCAAAAATGCGGATGCCGTACATACTTCGTTACGCGACAACATGGGGAGCGCTGGGATTGATCGGGGGTTACGGTGCGTTCGGACACTATCCTGAACTCGCGATTCCGCTCGCTGCCTATGCCGCAATACATTTTCCGCGGATGATCGTGAGCAAAAGCCGGTATCTGCCGCTCTACAACGATATGCTCATGGCGGGGTGGACACAGAACGGCGGTCGCATGTTCGCGCGCGCGATGATTGACAGCGCCGCTGAAGCGCAGCGCGAAGGGTCAGGGATCGAACAGGACGCCCAGCAGACTGGCAGCGCACAGGCAAATAAATAATCCGATCATAAGTCCTTCAAGTGCATGAATCATTAGTCTCCGACCTCCCATTCATTCATGATGTACGCCATCGCGCCCGCGAAGCACCATTCAGAACATTCCATCGAACTTCTCCATTTCCGCCTTCGCCTTCGATAGTACGTCCGAGTCGAATCTGAGTCCATCGGCCTCAACCGCTTCGGCGGCCTCTTTCGCCATCCCCGCCGCATCGTCCAGCGACGCACCCCATCCGCATGCGCTCCCGAACTCCACCATCTCCGAATCGTGCGGCGCGATCCACGTCTTGCCGTCGATGATGCAGTGGTTGTGAAAGCCGTAGCGATCCTTCAGCGAATCGGGGAAATCAACGCGGAGCCAATCTTTGCGCACCTCGTCGGACTTTAGAACAATCTCACAGAAGTGGGTAGCGTCCCCGTAGTCAGGATTAGCGCCCTTGAGAATCACGTCCGTGAAATTTGACGCCGCGGCCATCATCACGGAGCCGGGAGGCGATGGGACTCGGCAAGTGGCGTCGGTTATGTAAATTCGGTTCTCCATCGGACGCATTTCTAGACAGAAGAAGTTGCAATAGCTGGCTTCTTTGAGGAACGGCAGAAAGGTTGTAGCCGCTCGAAAAAGGTCGCGTTGATTGGGGTTTCCAAGAGTTGTTCCGAGGTAGCCAGAGTCTTTCATTTCCCATCCAAGGATCGGCGATAGGAATGCACCATCAATGCAATACGTATCGATCCCGACCTCGCACACGCTTTCAATCGGGTCTTGTACGATGAACCGAATCGTCTCGCCTGTCGGTCCCAAGCGCACCTTCAGCCGGTTGAGCCACGGCTGCATCGCGTCCCAATCGGTCCAGTGTGCGGTTTCCATATCGCCGCGAAACACGCTCACCTTTACATACTTGTCTTTCTTGTCCTTGAGATAGTCAGCGAGCGCCGAGATGCCCTCGACTTCGATTGCCTCTGGCACCGGCAATCCGTGTTCGGCGAGAAAGTCGTGGAGGAACGCGCGGTCGGTTTCGAGCCGGTTGCCGCCGTTGCTGCCGAAGACCGGCAACTCCAACTGCCGCGCGACCGCCTCGTAATCATCGAGGTACAAATCGGGCACGATGACCTGCGAGGCGTTGCCGTCCACCATGAAGCGAATTGGATCGTTCACGCGCTCGACGTTCGGAATGCCGGTCGCCGGAGCTACTTCGCGCGAGGTTGGAAAGGCGTTGCCCCACGATGAAAAATAAGCAACTTCGGTATCGCGTGCCATCCGCGCGGCTAGATTCGTATAGAGACCGTTGTCGATTATCAGCGGGATTCCCACGCGGCATTGACCCCTGTGCCCGCGTAGTGTAACGGTTCTCCATCGAGGTTTACACCATGAGTCGTGGACGCAATGGCAGCGAGACGGAAACCAGCCGAGTCCGAGCGCAGGAGCGATTCGCCAGTTCTCGCGGGAACGGCAAAACCAATGCGGGCACTCAGATTCCCGATGGCGTGGGCATCAAAAAGGGATTCGGGTCGGAATTCGGCATGCAGCGCAATCCGAAGAAATCCCCTGCCCCGAAGTTCTAACGGAGCCTCATCGTGGCGAACGTGACAGTTGTCACCGATGACAATGTTTGGACGATAAATGTTCCGGGCAGCGGCGGAAGCGCACTCCCGTACACATTGTGGCCGTCCAACTTGCCGTTTCACCCGACCCGAATGGTATGGACTTCCAAAACTGCTGCCGCCGGGGACGAGGTGATAATTCAGACCGGTCAGGGAAACGATTTTGTTCATTTTGTGGCGACCGGGGCGGACTATATGCCGCCGCAGGAATGGAAGCCCTCGACCCATCGTTCTTATCCGATGGGTGCGGTGCTGACCGAATTTGATTCCGGCGAACTCATTATTGAACTCTGATGCCGGAAATTCGCAGCACGCTGTTGCTTGATCAGGATGGCGTCACCCTGCCCGACCTTCCGGCGGTCCTGCGCTACCTGTTTCCCGTCTCCGCTGGTCCCTTCACCATCGAGGCCGCGCCCGACAACAATAGTTCGACCTATCACGCGCTGTCGCAGCCACTGGCAAATCCGGCGTGGCTTTATATCGCGACCGACCAGCCGATTAATCTGAAGTTCAACGACGGCAGCGACGTATTCGCACTCGGAGCGCCCGGCTCGATTCTGTTCCAGAACGTGAGCCTTTCGTCCGCGCCGCTCATCTCGTACAACAATCCGGCCGCGACCGGCGGCAACACCGCGAATATCACGATTTTGCTGTTCGGAAATTCCTGACGTGAGAACTATCGCAACCGGGACCGGCGCGCCCCTGAAACTCACCTCGGAGCAACGGTCCCGCTTGCAAGGTTACCTTCAATCCTCTCATCGCGACGCGCTCGATCAACGGTTCGGGGTCGAAAAGATGTGGCAGCGTTGCGATAACTCGTACATCGGACAATCGCCCGCTGATCCGCGCTGGACGCCCTATAAGGAAGCGCCCGTAATCGAAGTCACTATCGGCGCGATGTGTACCGATGCGGTTGCCGCGCAGGCCAATGACCTCATTTTCCAAACCAAACCGATTCTCACCATCCGCCCGACCAAGGAAGAATTCGAGAAGCACGCAGATGCCCTGCAACGTTTGGTTGATCTCGAAGTAGACAGCAAGATGTGGAATTTCCGTCCCGCTGCCTGCGAGGGAATTATCGATGTAGTGAAAAAGGGCAACGTGGTCTGGTACGTGCCGTGGACCAAGACCGTGCGCAAGACCGACATCCGGCAGGTGACCACATTCGGGCCGAAGATTTATTGCCTGCCCATCGAAGATTTCATCATGCCGCCCAACTCCACCAAAGACGTGCAGGCGGCGCGTTTTTGCACCGCCCGTTTCTGGATGGGGCGCAACGACTTGCGGCTCAAGGCGTTGCTCAACAACTGGACAGTGGATGCGGCGGTTGGGGGCGACTCCAATGCACCGCGCTACACGCGGCTACGGGCTGCCGGTCTCGCAGGTGTATCGGGCGAGAAGTACGAGGAAGTCGCAATCGCGGACACTTTTTGTTATTTCGACCTTGACAACGATGGCATCGAGTCGGACATCGAGGTCATCTGGAACATGACTTCCGGCGGCATTCTCAAAGTCATGTGGAATCGCTACGACTGCCGACCGTTTGTGCTGGAGTGCTATCAGGATCAGCCGCACACGTGGGTCGGGCTGGGCGTCATGCAGATGTCGGAGCAATTCGAGCGCATGGCGACTGAGTTGTGGAACCAGCACATCTGGAATGCGATGCTCGCCAACATGAAAATCTTTGCGGGACCATCGCAGGGTATGGACGAAGCTAACGAGCTTTATCCCGGCAAATATCTTGTGATGGACAACGGCAAGATTGAAGCGTTTGAGATGGGCGAGGTAAATCCCGCGTCGATCAACGCCTTTACCATGTTGATGGCGATGGTCCGTGAGCGCACCGGCACTCAACTCCTGAATCAGCCGGTTCGCAATACCTCACGTACGCCCGCGAACACCTACGCGATGATGTCGCAAAGCGCGAATCGGCGGTTCACTCCGCAATTCGACAACATGCGTGACGGCCTTGCGACCACCGTGATGCATTGTCTCTTTCGCCTACAGGAGCAGGTGAAGGGCGGCAA
>JASHWB010000470.1 GCA_030044295.1 Candidatus Acidiferrales bacterium | reverse complement strand
CCGCGAGACAGCCCATACCAAGACGCTCGCCGAAGTGCACGATGCCGTGCAGCAGGCCGTGGTCGATCAGAAGGTCAGCGACCAAGCCAACCAGCTCGCCAACCAGTTGGCAGATGCCGTCCGGGACTCGGACCGCCAGCCGCTGGATGCGTTGGCAAAGAAATTCAATCTGGAATTAGGGCAGGTGCCGCCGATCTCCATGACGGATGCCATCGGGCCGCTCGGCAATTCGCAGGAGCTCCACGAACTGGTGTTCTCGCTACAGCCGGGCGAGCTGAGCCAGCCGGTGGAAACCGACAGCGGCTACGTGGTCATGACGGTGAAGGACATCGTGGCGGCGCATCAGGGAACGCTGGCGGAGGTTCACGCGCAGGCGCTGGCGGATTATCAGCAGGAAAAGGCCGTCGATCTGGCGCGGCAGCGAGCGCAGGAGCTATCGCAGAAGATTAAGTCGGGCGAATCACTGGACAAAGCCGCGAAAGAGCTGGGGTTGACCGTCGCTACTTCCGATCCTTTCGCGCGCAACGGCTCAATCCCCGCGGTCGGCAGCGGCCGGCAATTGAGCGCCGCGTTCAACTTGCAGCCGGGACAGACTGGTGCGCCCACGCCGATCGAAGGCAATTGGGTGGTGTATCAAGTGGTGTCGCACGAAGCGGCGAACCCGGCGGATTTCGCCACACAACAAGCCGGCATCAAGCAGGAGCTGTTGCAGACGCGGCAGAACGCCGCGTTCGACGCGTTCCGCACGTCGCTGCTCGATCAATTGCGCAAGGAAGGCAAGCTCACCATCAATTCCGACCAGCTGAATCGCTTCACGCAGAGCAGCTAACAGACGGCGGTAACAGCGGTCGGTATTCCTACGAAGCGGCGCTGCGGCACCGTAAATACAAGAATTTACAAGACTTAAAAATAGCTTGTCTCGCCTTGCCTGGCGCTTCCCGCCTTCGGTAGAATAGGGCTTCCGCAGAGCCTGCCCCAAAACCAGCCTGGGGCCGACCCACGGGCCGCTTCCTCCGCTGCCCGAAGCGCTGATGAATTTGAGCTGTCCTTCCTGGGGAGAGACTTTTATGCAAGCGAAAAGGGCAAGAGCCAAGAGGCTTGAGGTGATTTCTGCGCCGGAATTCAGCGGGCGCGCGACCGGATGGAGGCCATCGCCGTCCGCGGGGACAGAGCACAACCTCCTGAGGAGCCGCATGAGTTCGGGTAAGGGCGGTGCGCGCGGCAACCGGTATCTCTGCGCGCTGGAACGCAACCAAAACGGAAAGTACAACGTGCGGGTCCGCGCGTTTTTCTTTTCGAGCGAACGGGCTGCGGGCCGCGAAAATGGGCCTGCGCCGGAGAGTAGCGCCGGATGGAGCCTGCCGGTCTACTTCCTCGCGTCGTCGTTCAACGCCGCGATGAAGAAGCTCGACGAATCGCTGCAACTGCTGCAGAAGAATGAGGCGCGGCTGCGGTTCTGGGCGCTGGAGCGGACTGACGACCCGAATGTTGCCGGCGAGATGCTGCAAGAATTAGGGTTATGGCTCGACCGGCGACGCGATTTCCCGAGGAAGGCCGCCGACATTGCGGCGACTTCAGAGAAGCCGGTGACGGCTTCGGCGCTGGCATCCGTCCGCCGCGTGCTGGCCGATTCGCTGGCACAAGAGCGGCCAGCGGGCCGTCCAGCTCTCGCGGGCGACTGAAGTCGCACATTACTACCATTACTTGGCTCTCGCTACGCTCCGATCACCGTCGAAGCAGCTTAAAGGCGTGGTTCGAGCCCTGCTTTTGATTTACCGCCATATCGATCCATAGCATGGCCATCGCTTCGAGGCAGCGAGCGTTGCGCAGCGGGCCAACATCCACAGGTGCGAGACCGGCTGCGTCAATGAGTTCGAGGATTGAAGTTTTGGCGGCAGCATCATCCCCACAGTAGAAGCCGTCGGCGCGCTGAGAGCCGAATTGGGCTTTGCCGAAGTTCGCGGCGCCGATGGTGTTGAAGGCTTTGATGACTTTTGTGCCGGGGACCCACGAGGCGACCTGCTCGGCAGCCGAAGTCGTGGCGCCGATGGCTAATCCCTGCAGGTCGGGCTTCAGCGGATTGGTGCAGTCGACGAGGATTTTGCCGCTGAGGTTGCCGCACTGACGAATGGCGGCCTCCGCGGCCAGCCAGGGAACGCAGAGGGCCACAACTTGCGCGGACGACGCAGCGTCCTTGTTCGAAGCCGCTCGGACCTGTCCCCCCAGCTTTGAAACGGCCGCCCGGGATTTTTCGCTTTGCGGATCGGGCAGGCCGAATGTGACGCTATGCCCTGCGACGGACCAAACGTGGGCTAGCGCGCCGCCGACGTTGCCTGCTCCGAGAACAGCAATCGATAGCTTGGCCATGATCTAACTCCCTTTGTATTTGAATTGGAAAGTTGGGCGGTTGGTTATTTGGCGCGAATGAGGACTTCGCCGTTGGTGACGACAACGTCGTTGAGCGACAGACGATAGCGGTACGAGCCCGGCTTCACGCCGGGGCGCGCGGCGCCGCTCGAAAGCCGGACTCCGGGCGGAGCCTGGAAGACGTTGGATGCGAAAGGCGAGCGCTGGGCGTCAAACTCGATTTTCAGGTTCCCTGCGTTCGAGAACCACACCACCTGGTCGCCTGAATCGACGGCCACCGCCTCCGGTATCACACCTACCATCACGATTTTTTCCGCCACTCGGTCTACCCAGCCTCTCGTTGGATTCGGGAAAACGCGTTACGCGATTTCGCGGACGGCGTCGGCAATGCGGCGCGCGGAGATACCGAAGGCGTCGATTAGTTCGTCGGGTTTGCCGGAATGCGGCATGTCGCGCACGGCGAGCATACGGTATTTCGACGGAGTCGCTCCGGCAGCGGCCAGAGCCGCGAGTACGGCTTCGCCGATACCACCTTCGGGCCAATGGTCTTCCACTGTGACGAGCTTTCCGGCGGTTGCGCCGAGCTGTCCGGCCAGCGCTTTGCCATCGAGCGGCTTCACGCAGTAGAGGTCGATCACGCGAATGCTGATGCCCTTGGATTTCAGCTCGTCGGCGGCTTTCAGCGCTTCGTGAACGGTGATGCCCGCGCCGATCACGGTTACGCGATCCTGCGCGCTCTGGCGCGGAACTTTGAAGCCGGGAATGGGGAACTTTTCGTCTTTGGAATAAAGGATGGCGGTTTTCGGGCGCGAGGTGCGCAGGTAATTGACGCCCGGGCGCCGCGCCATCGCTTCCGTGAGGCGTTCGGCGGAAATCGCGTCGCTTGGATAAAGAACGGCGGATGAATGTACGGCGCGGAACATCGCAATATCTTCGAGGGCCATTTGCGAGGGGCCGTCTTCGCCGATGGAAACGCCGCAGTGGGAGCCGCACAGGTTGATGTTGGCGCGGCTGATGGCGGCCATGCGGACGTTGTCGTAGGCGCGCGAGAGGAAGCAGGCAAATGTGTCGAGGAACGGAACTTTGCCGCGCGCCTGAAGTCCCACGCCGAGGCTGATGAGATTCTGCTCGGCGATATAGCCCTGGAAAAAGCGGTCGGGGTAAGCGTCGCCGAAAGTTTCCGAGAAGGTGGAGTTCTTTACGTCGCCCGAGGCGGCTACAACCTGCGGATTTACCGCGCCCAGGCGCTTCAGCGCAAAGCCATACGCTTCGCGCGTGGCAACGGGCTTCGACGCGTCATAATCCGGCGCGGGCGGAGCAGGAAAATCGGGTGGCTTCGGCAGCGAAGCGCGCTCGTAGGATTTGCCGGGATCGGGTGGAAGCTGAATAGCCGGACCTATTTCGGCAATGGCCTTGGCAAGCTCGTCTTTCGGGATCGGCTTGCCGTGCCAGTGTTCCTTGCCGGCGAGAAAATCGACGCCGTGTCCCTTCACGGTGCGCGCGAGGATCGCCTGCGGCTTGCCGTTGGTGCTTTTGGCGCGATCGAGGGCGGAGAGCACGGCGACCACATCGTGCCCGTCAATCACTTCCGCGGCGAAACCGTTGGATTCAAATTTGCGGCGATAGACTTCCATATCGTGCTGATACATGGTGGGCTCGCTCTGGCCGAGCGCGTTCACGTCCGCGAGCACGGTAAGATTGTCGAGGTTGTAGTGGCCCGCGAACTCGGCGGCTTCCCAGATTTGCCCTTCGGCCATTTCGCCATCGCCGAGCAGGACGTAGACCCGTGTGGGACTTTTGTCGAGACGCGCTCCGATAGCAAGGCCCGCGCCCACCGAAAGCCCCTGGCCGAGCGAGCCGGTGGCGGCATCGACGCCGGGAATGCGCGGAGTGGGATGGCCCTCGAGTTCGCTTGAAAACTGGCGCAGCGTCATGACGCGCGATTCGGGGAAAACGCCGGCTTCGGCGAATGCGGCGTAAAGTATGGGCGCGGCATGACCTTTGGAGAGAACGAAGCGGTCTCCCTGGTTGGAATTGGGATTTTTCGGATCGAACTTCATGGCGTAGAAAAACGTGCCGGCCATGAGTTCCGCGGCGGACATGCAGGACGTCGGATGCCCCGAGCCAGCGGCCGTGGTGGCCATCATCGAGAGGATGCTTAGGCGCTTGGCCTTTTCCTTGATGGCTTCAACGGTTGATGCGGACGGCACAGCTTGCGGACTGGCGCTCATGACAGCTCCTTTGCGAATATCAGCCGGCTCAGCAGGCGCGAAAGATGGCTTCGCTCGTAAGCCGCCATCTTACCGCGCCGGGGAAAAATCCGCGAATAGGATTCCCTGGTGGGATTGGATGCGGGCGAGCGAATTTAGGAGTCCAATTGGAAGAGTGCCAGCGGTGACGAAATGTTCGCGCGGCTGAAGCGATGGGCGTCGAACGCGAGGCGCGACCTGTACGCTGTGGGGCTGATCGCGCGTGACCGTCGCGTCCCATGGTACACAAAGACGCTCGCGCTGCTGGTTGCGGGGTACGCGCTTTCTCCGCTGGACGTGATTCCGGACTTTATTCCCATCGTTGGATTCGTCGATGACGTGATTTTGGTGCCGCTCGGTATCTTGGCGGTGATCAAGCTGGTCCCGGCCGAAATTCTGCGAGAGCACCGCGAACACGCCGAACGCGCCATCCATCTGCCGAAAAACCGCGCTGGGGGAATTGTGCTGCTCTGTTTGTGGCTCGCAGCGGTGGGATTTTCCGCGTGGCTGGCCTGGCGATTTTTACGGAAGGGGTAAGGAAAGACACAGCATGACGCCCCACTACAGGACGCGTTATGTCGCGGTTTCGAACCGGCAGGCACCGTAGCAAGCCTGCTGTCTGCGGCCAAGTTTGGGGCGAAAGACAGCGGCAGCAAGCTGCCGCACTCCACAAGGGCCTGCGCTGAAGCGTAAGCGCGCAGCGGCGGTGATCGCTGCATCCAGCGGAATACGTATGGGAAGCTCGTTGACTTGGGTTTACGCGCGGCCTAACATTCCTAGGCTTTGAGCGATACGTTATTCATCGGTAGAACCATCTCGCATTACCGGATCGTCGATAAGCTCGGCGGCGGGGGCATGGGCGTGGTGTACAAGGCGGAAGACGCTACGCTCGGCCGAACCGTCGCGCTGAAATTTCTTCCCGCCGAAGTATCTGGAGACAAACAGGCGCTCGACCGGTTTCTGCGCGAGGCGCGTTCGGCGGCGGCGCTGAATCACCCGAACATCTGCACGATCCACGAAATTGGCGAACACGAGGGGCAGCGCTTCATCGCCATGGAATTGCTCGAAGGCGAAACGCTGAAGCAGCGCATTGGCGGACGGCCGCTTCCCGTGGATCAGTTGCTGGAGTTTACGGCGCAGATCGCTGATGCGCTGGGCGCAGCGCATGCCAAGGGGATCGTCCATCGCGATATCAAGCCGGCGAACATCTTTATCACCGAGCGCGGGCAGGCGAAGATTCTCGATTTTGGGCTCGCCAAACAGATGGTCGAGAGCCGCGCGCTCGCGGCGCACGAGGGAACGACGCAGGATTACGATCCGCATCTCACCAGCCCGGGCGTGGCGGTCGGCACGGTGGTGTACATGTCGCCCGAGCAGGCGCGGGGGGAAGAGCTGGATGCGCGCACGGACCTTTTCAGCCTCGGAGCGGTGATCTACGAGATGGCCACGGGCCGCCAGGCGTTCGACGGCAACACGTCGGCAGTAATCTTCCACGCCATCCTGGCGCAGGAACCCGAACCGGCGTCGAAATGGAATCCTCGGCTGCCGAGAGGGATGGAAGAGGTCATTCGCAAATCGCTCGAGAAGGACCGTGAGCTTCGCTATCAAAGCGCTTCGGGAATTCTGGCGGACCTGAAGCGGGTGAAACGCGACGCGGAGACATTGCGTCCCGCGTTGGTTTCGGAAGCCGCACCACGCCCATCGGCGCCACCAGTAAAGAAGGACAAACCCTCTTCCGGCAAGCAGGCAAGTGCGATCGATTCGCTGGCGATTCTGCCGCTGGAAAATGGGAGCGGCGATCCCGAGACGGAATATCTGAGCGACGGAATAGCCGAGACTCTAATCAACACGCTCGCGCAGCTTCGCAAAATTCGCGTGATTCCGCGAACGATGGCTTTCCGCTATCGCGGGCCATCAGTGGATCCGCTGGCTGCCGGCAAGGAATTGGGAGTTCGCGCGGTGCTGGCGGGCCGGCTGCTAAAGCGCGGCGACGATCTGATCGTGTCGCTGGAGCTTATCGACGTCGCTCACCAGGCACAATTGTGGGGCGGACGTTACAACCGCAAGATGACGGACCTGCTGGCTCTGCAAGACGATCTAACGAATGAAATCTCGGAGAAGTTGCGCCTCGAACTGACCGGAGAGGACAAAAAGAAACTCCGCAAGCGCCCGACGCAAAACAACGAAGCGTTCCGGCTGGTGCTCGAAGCGCGGCACTCAACACACAAGACGTATGCGACAGCGGTGAGCAGGGCGATTACGCTTTGCGAGCGGGCCCTCGATATCGATCCACAGTACGCTCCAGCGTACGCAGAGTTAGCCGGTGCGTGCATGCTTCAAGACGTCCTGGGCTACGCGCCTTCGTCCGAGGCCCGGCCCCGGGCGCAATGGGCCGCGCAGAAAGCTCTTGCATTAGACGACAGCCTCGCCGAGGCGCACCTCAGCTTGGGCATGATCCGCTTTTACGGCTGGGATTTCGCCGCTGGAGAAAAGGAAATGCGGCGTGGCGTGGAGCTGGATCCAGACTCGGCATGGGCATGGGGCCAGCTTCATTTTGTGTATACATCGCTCGGCCGGTTTGATGAAGCGATCGCCGCCGCAAAACGGGGCGTGGAATTGGGTCCATTTTCCGACTCCGCGCACTTTTACCTGGGCCTCGCGTATGCTTTTGCGAGACGTTTCGATTCGGCCATCTTTCATTTCAAAAAGAGCCTGGAATTCGATCCGCGCAACACGACGTGCCTCGTTGCGCTCGCACTTGCGTACGCCTGGGAAGGTCAGGCCGAAGAGACACTCGGGGTATGCGAGAAGGCGGCTAACCAGGCTCGTGGGGTGACTGTAGTGCTCGGGCACTTAGGCGCGGCCTATGCGAAGATCGGCAAAACCGAAGAAGCGCGTGAGGTTCTTCGGCAAATTGAAGAGGCTTGGAAACCGGATGGCCGCTCGTCCACTTGGATTGCCGCTATTTATGCGGGGCTTGGAGAAAAGGACGCGGCATTCGAGTGGCTCGAAAAGGCGTTTCAGGAACGCACGTCCTTTCTGGCCTATTTCAAGTTTCATCCAACATTCGACAATCTGCACGGCGATCCGCGCTTCGACGCGCTGGTGAAACGCATCGGCATCCCGGACTGACCGAAACATTCGTTGCCGAACCATCGCGTAGATTGGCGAGACGGGCGAGCTTTTTCGCGCGCGCAGAAAATGCGTCCGGTAAGCAACTACCCCGCGATTTGCCTCGACCGACACAAGGACTCGCAATTCAAACTGGCCCAGGTAGCGAACGAATGTGGCGCTCGCGCGGAAGGATGGCTTTTGGTATGCTCCGGCGCGGCAGGTTGGGGAATTCCGTTAGAACTTATAAGCTGTGCGGCGAAGGAGGCTTTATGCGACGGAACTGGGGGCCGAAAGCAAGTCTCATGATTGGCGCGTGTGTGCTGGCCGCGTTGGGAGCACTCGCGGCGTTTGGGCAGGCGTCGGATCAGGCGCCAACATTGCCGCCTGTCCCGGCGAACGCGCCTCCGCCATCGCTGCAGGCAAATGCTGACCCCGGCTACGATGCCGCGCTGGCTGGGTGCAAAAATCCGCCGCGCAAAATGCGTCCGATTGTCTGGCCGGCCAGCGGACCGCCTCCACGCGAATATACCGTGACGGAAATTCCGGACGTGATCGCCGCCGGGCAGCGCTGGAAATTCCTGTGGCAGGCGGAGGGCAACAACGGCGATGGAATCGTCGCGACGAAAGACGGTGGCCTGCTGATCGCGCAGAACGACAACAGCGATGTGGTGAAGATCGACGCGAATGGCAACCCGACCGTCGTCTACACGAACACGCACACCGGCGGCGCGCTTTCGGTGAATGCGCACGGAGCGATATTCGCCGTGGAGCGCGGGCTGAATCCGCGTATCGAAGAACTTGCGCCGCACCGGCGCATCCTGGCCGATCACTACTCGAACGGCACGCTCGATTGCATCGGCGGCGTGATGAACGATCTGACGGCGGCGCGCAACGGCGGCGTCTATTTCAGCATGGGCGGCCTGTACTACGTTAGTCCGAAGGGCGTGGTGACGGAGTACGGAGAGAATCTGCGCACCAACGGCATCATTCTGAGCCCCGACGAAAAGAAGCTCTATGTGACGAACGGCAACAGCGTCGCTGTGTTCGACGTGCAGCCGGATGGTTCGCTCACGAACCAGCGCGAGTTCGCGAAGCTGCCCGCGGGAACTTACGGTGACGGCAGCGCCGTGGACGCGGACGGAAGAGTGTACGTGTCCACGAACCCAGGCGTGCAGGTGTTCGCGCCGGACGGGAAATATCTGGGGCTGATTCCTTCGCCGCGCGACGAGATCAGCATTTCGTTCGGCGGGCCGGGTCGGAAGACGATGTTCATCCTGGCGCGCGGCGCGGTGGACGCGAATGGCAAGCAGATCGCCAACGCGGCACAGGTCTATTCCATTCAGATGATCGCGCAAGGCCCGAAGAGCCGCCCGAAATAGAGCCGCTCTCGCACGGGACGCCGCTAGCGCGTGAAGCGGCCCGGCTTTTGGTCGTCTTCGTATTCGCCGGGGACGTCGTTTTCGGGAATTTCGCGGGTTTTCACCTCGGACTCGTCCGGGTCGGGCGCGACTTCCACGGCGTCAACGATTTCAGCTTCGAAATCCTGACCCTCGGCGGCGAGTTCCTCAACGCTCTCGGAATCCGCGGTTGCGGTTTCGCGCAGGTTCTCGATGTCTCCCGATTGTCCGCCGGCATTAGGGCCGAATCTTGGGCGCGCCGGCACCATGATTCCACCCGCGTTTTCTCCAACGCCCGGGCGTACGCGGGATCGTCTGTTGCGGCTGGGCGCTTTCCGCGCCTGTGTCCGCTTGCCGCGTGCGGATTTTCTCGCCGGAGCTTTTCTTGACGCCGAAGCTCGCTTCGACCGGGCGGCCTTCGCTGCCGGTTTCTTCTTCGCTTTGGCTGATGATTTGGAATTTTTCGCGCGGGATGATTTGCGTTTCGCCATGAATCGAGTCTAGCACCGCCCGAAGCGCAGCTACAACTTAGCGGGGAAAATAAGCTCTAGGTCTGTTTGAGCTTTCTCGATCGTTGAAAATAAGGACGTCGGGCAAGCTCGTCCAAGCTCGCTACCCGGTGTTTCAAGCGGCAAAGCTGCCGTGACTCGCCCAATTATCATCGTGACGGCACGGGGTTATACTCTTGTCGTCTGTCGAGTCGCGTAAGATGGCTAGCGTCGCGCAATCCATATTTAACTCCGAAATCGTCGGCTTCTTGCTGATGGTGCTTCTTTTCGTGGTCTTTCTGTTGCCGTTTGATCGGCGCGTCATCGAGCGATACATAATGCAAATAGGCGCGGAACCCGCAGGGCCGGCGCGTTTGGCCGGCGAGACTCAATCCGGGAACTCGATCGCGGACGACTCGGCGAATGAGCCGGTGATGCCCGGAGGTCCCTACACCCGACAACTGTGCAACATGCTTGATCTCGAAGTCGTGGTTCTGCGCGACTTGAGTTCGTCCTACGTGAGTCCTCGCCTGGTGGAATTGGCAATTGGGCGGTGGAACGAAGAGGCATGGGAATTTGAGGTTGTCACCGAATGGTGCGAGACGTGGGAAGACCTGGAAGAAGAGGCTCGCCAAGCCATCAAATCATTCCGCGGAGTCAGCAACCTAAAGTACCGCGGATCGAGTGTTTGACGAGTGCTGTTCCCCTTGATGCCGCTGAGTTTCGTCAGCTACGCACGTCATTCGCGCGGTCGTGCGTGGTCATGTAGCCGAAGAGGCCGGCGAGGCCCCAGCGCCGATCTTTGTATGTAACGACGTCCAGCTCGACGCTGTCGTTGATGTATTCGCCGGAAGTGGAGTAGCGGCTCGCGCCCTGCAGCGCGTGCACTTTTTCGAGATCGGCGTGGAGGATTCGGCCTCCTGGCGCAGCATCGGCCATATCCCATCCCCATTTGCCGAGACCGAGCGGCGTGAACATGGCGTGGTATTTCGCGAAATCTGTGTGGAAGTTATCCAGCATCTCCTGCGTGTAATTCGTGGCTGTTAAGCGCGTCTTGACACCTTGCACGCGAATGGCGTCGAGCGCTTTGTAGCTGCCTTGCGGCGCAAGCTCCCACGTTGGGCCCCCGCCGCTGACGCTGAGGTTCACGCCGAGCTGGCGGATCGGCCCCCAGACGCCTTTCTCGTCGTTATTCATGTAGGCGAGGCAATGATCCTGGCGCAGGCGGCGCGCGGCCGCGGCGCTATCTTCGTATGGGACGTGAATCATCTGCGCGGGCGTGAATATCGTGGACATCGCCTGGATGGCCCATTTCCCGTCGTTATCGGTGACGCAATAAATTCCCCGGCAGCGCAGCAGCTTGTGTCCCTCCGCACTGAAGCGGTTGTAATTCAGCGCCAGATTTACGGCCACGGGATTGGAGTTGAAGATTTCGATGCCGTCGAGAACGTCGTAACAGCCAGGCTGCAAGTAGCCGTCGTGATCGGTGAAGCGCGCGGGATTCAAGGTCATATTCAGCGACGCCGGTGCGTGGGCGAGCAGATCGTCGGCGGTCTGAATCACAACGGCGTCCGTGCGCTCGAACGTGCCGAAAGGGAAGTGCAGCATGTCGGCGACGCCATGCAGGTCGCGCTGGCTGAGCGCTGCGAAATAATCGGTCATCACGCGAACGGCGGCAGGGACCGAATCCTTGTAGCACATGGGAAAGCGCAGATCGGGAATGCCGCGCGGAGAGAGGCCAGCGGGCGGCCTCAGATCCGGCTCGACAGCGCTGGTCTGCTGCGCAGCCTGCGCGTGGGCAGGCTGGCCAAGAGCCGAAACGGCTCCCGCAGCGCCGAACAGCCCAGCCGCGGCAGCGGACTTCATGAAATTGCGGCGATCAGTTTGCATATCGTCGTCGTGCGGCGGGATGGATTCCCGGTTGTTCGTATCAGGTGCCATGGCGGCTCTCCTCCTCCAGATCGCAGCGCTTTAGTCGTCGAAAGTCGCGCCCCAAAAAGTGCGGGCGCCGCATCCTCCGCCACAGCACTGAAGGCGAAGAACGGGCGCCCGAAGTCCAATTCAGCCGGAGCGGCTGCGTATCAGTGTCCGTGGTCGG
>JASHWB010000469.1 GCA_030044295.1 Candidatus Acidiferrales bacterium | reverse complement strand
ATTCCGGCGCGGTTGGACCGGATTCCGTGGAACCAGTTCCACTGGCTGGTGGTGTTCGCGCTGGGCATTACGTGGACGCTAGACGGGTTGGAAGTGACGCTGAATGGCGCGATCAGCGGCGTGCTGCAAGAGCCGGGCGTGATGAACTTTTCGGCGCCGCAGATCGGAGGGATCGCGTCGGCGTATTTGATTGGGGCGGTTGGCGGCGCGTTAGTATTCGGTTATCTAACGGACCGATGGGGACGGAAGCGGCTGTTTTTCGTTACGCTGGCGATTTATCTGGCGGGAACGCTGCTGACGGCATTTTCGTGGAATTTCTGGAGCTTCGCGGCGTTCCGGTTGATCACCGGCGCGGGGATCGGCGGCGAATATTCGGCGATCGGCTCGGCCATCGACGAGCTGATCCCAGCGGAATTTCGCGGACGCGTGGATTTGATCATCAACGGGAGTTACTGGCTGGGCGCGGCGGCGGGAGCGGCGTCCACGCTGGTGATTCTCGATCCGCGAATTGTGGCGCCGCGATTGGGGTGGAGATTCGGCTTCGCAGTAGGGGCGCTGCTGGGGCTTTTCATACTGCTGCTGCGCAAGCACGTACCGGAAAGTCCGCGCTGGCTGATGACCCACGGCGAACGCGATGAAGCTGAGAAGGTGATGGAAGGGATCGAGTCGCGCTCGAAAAAGAGCCTGGGGCGCGAGCTGCCTCCAGCGGAAGGCACGCCGCTGGTGATTCATCCGCGCGAGAGCTTCGGATTCGGGCTGGTGGCGCGGCGGATGTATGAAAAATATCTGAGCCGGTCGTTCCTGAGCCTATCGCTGATCACGTCGCAGGCGTTTCTTTACAACGCGGTGTTCTTCACCTACGCGCTGATTCTGACACGGTTTTACAACGTGCCAGGCGGGCGGACAGGGCTCTACCTTCTACCTTTCGCGGCTGGGAATTTTCTGGGGCCGCTGCTGCTGGGACACTTTTTCGACACGATCGGGCGGCGGCCGATGATTTCGTCCACGTACGCGATTTCAGCGGTACTGCTGGCACTGACGGGCTGGCTTTTCGCGCGTGGCTATCTTTCGGCCAACACGCAAACGGTGGCGTGGACGGTGATTTTCTTTTTCGCATCGGCCGCGGCAAGCTCAGGATACCTGACGGTGAGCGAGGTTTTCCCGCTGGAAATTCGCGCGCTGGCGATCGCGTTTTTCTATGCGCTAGGCACGGCGATCGGCGGAGTGGTGGCGCCATGGTTTTTCGGGAGGCTTATCGGATCAGGATCAGCGACGAATGTGTTCTATGGATATGTGATCGCGGCGGCGCTGATGTTCGGAGCGGCGATAGTGGAGGTGGCGTTCGGCGTGAAAGCGGAGCGGGCGAGACTGGAAGGGATTGCGGAGCCGCTTTCTAGTGAGTAGTAAGTGGCGAATGCTGAGTCGTGGTTAGCGAAGTTTGCGAGCTAAGGCCTGAGTAAGTACAGCTGAGTGAAGGTCTCATACAGAGATTCTGACGCCGACGGCACCATCGAGAAGTAGTTTGTCACGGTGTTGGCGGATGAGCAGCGGGAACTGGCGAAAATCGACGCGAAAGCGGCGCGCGGTTACAATGTTACCGGGATTTACGCTGAAATTCGGGCTGGACCGGCCACAACCCGAAGGACGATGAGCTTGAGGTAGAAACTGCAGGGCTGGATCCTCCGACCTGCAATCGGGCGCCGCGTGAGAACCATCGAGTAGCGCTGGAGTATTACTTGCGAGTTTCTCCGACCAACCTTCTGCGCAGGCGCGCTACCCGCGCGATTGTGGCCGTGTTTCTGGCGGCGGTATTCACGGCGACGTGCCTGGCGTTGGATATGGATGAGGCGACGATCAAGGCGTTCGATCGGTACGCCGAAGTTGCCGAGCAACAGATGCAATCCGCTCTGCGGGCCGACGGACCTTTTCTATGGATCGACTTCAGGCCTGAGTCAACACGCAAGCGGCTGTACGCCCAATTACGCTCGGGCCAGTTCGTGATCCGGCAGCTGGACACGTACGATGATGGGCGAGAGATCAAGGTTCCTAATGGCATGGTGCACCACTGGATTGGACTGGCGTATGTTCCAGGCGTGACGCTGAAGTCGGCGGAGGCGGTTCTAGAGGATTACGAGGATTACGCGCAAATTTACGCGCCCCAGGTGCGAAGATCGCACGTATATGGGCGCGACGGCGACGAATTCCAGCTGTACATGCAACTGTACAAAGATTCGCCGCGCCGCGTTTCGTACAACGCGAATTTTGATGTCCAGCGCATAAAGCTTGGCCCGGACCGCATCGCGAGCAGCTCAATTTCCACTCGCATCGCGCAATTGCAGGACCCGTCGCGGCCGGACGGAGCGGAATATCCGGTGGGCCAGGACTCCGGCTATCTGTGGCGGATGAACGACTACTGGCGCTACGAACAAAAAGACGGTGGCGTGTACATGCAGGTGGAAGCGATATCGCTGAGCCGCGACGTGCCGACGTTCCTGGGCTGGGTCGTCCGGCCAATCATTCGGAGAGTGGCCCGGGAAACCATCGCGGACCTGCTGGAGGCAAACCGGCGCGCGATCAAAAACCCTCAGGAATACGCCCCGCATGCCGCTGGCGCGATGGCGGATTCGGGAGCGAATGGTTCGTCCTCCACACCCAGCTCGCCTAAGGCCAAAGCAGACTCCACACCTTTGGCACACGACGCGAAGAACGGCGCACCTGTAGATTCCACTGCGAGGAACTAACGGTAGCGGAAAAAGAAGTAGACGGACATTCCGAATCCGACGGCGATTACCACCCGGCGAATATATTGCGGATTCATTTTCAGCGCCACACGGGCTCCGAAATAACCTCCCAAAGCCGCACCGACAACCATCACAGCAGCCTCGGGCCAGACGATGCGGTGGCCAACGATGAACGTCAGGAGGGCCACTCCGTTGACTAGGCTGACCAGAAGCGTTTTGACGCCGTTCATCGCGTGAATGTTTTCCATGCCCAGCAAAGCAAGGAGCGCGAGCACTAGAATGCCGGCCCCGGCGCCGAAGTAGCCGATGTACGTGGCGAGGACCAGTTCGATGATGAGTCCGCCGAGCATGAGCAACGGAGGAGTGCGTTTTTCGGCCTGCGCCGATCCCAATAGTCCCGCGGGCGCGTCGCCGCTCTGAGTCCGTGCGCGCAACCACGAGGTAATCCGGGTGCTGAAGACGAAAACGAGCGTTGCCAGTAAGAGAAGCCACGGAATAAGCTTGACGAACATTTCTTGCGGCGTATGCAGCAGGATGTAAGCGCCAACGATCCCGCCAATCACGCCTAGGACAATCAGCGGCGGCAACATTTTTCGCGCTTCGGGCGTGAGTGCCTTGCGGTAGGCGACGGTGCTAGCGATGGTGCCGGGCCAGAGAGCGCATGTGTTGGTTGCGTTGGCGGCGATGGGCTCAATCCCTGAAACAAGCAAGGCGGGAAAGGAAATGAAGCTGCCGCCACCCGCGACGGAGTTCAAGGCGCCCGCAACCAGCGCGGCGACGAACAGGAAAATGGCATGGCCGAAGGGCACATGGAAGAATAACGTCGCCCGTGCGCAAAAGCCAGGACGGGAGCACGCGACGGCAGCCAGGATTGCGCTATCATAGTTAGACGCGCTTCAATCCTAATTTGCCGTGGGTGAGTCATGATCGAACGCAGACCGCCGTTTGCAAGCGTCGAGGAAGCACTCGAAGAAATTCAACAGGGGCGGATGATCGTCCTGGTGGACGACGAAGACCGCGAAAATGAAGGCGATCTATGCATGGCCGCGGAGAAGATCACTCCGGAGGCGATCAACTTCATGGCGAAGTTCGGACGAGGACTGGTCTGTTTGACGCTAACGGAGCAGCGCTGCGACGAATTGCATCTGCTACCGATTTCGGCGCGAAATACATCCGCGTTCGGGACACCCTTTTGCGAGCCGATCGACGCGCGTCGCGGAACGACGACGGGAATCAGCGCTGCCGACCGCGCCACGACGATCCTCGCAGCAATCGATCCGAAAACGCGCCCCGAAGATTTGGCACGGCCGGGTCATGTTTACACACTGCGAGCTCGCGCGGGAGGAGTGTTGGTTCGCGCCGGGCAGACGGAGGCGTC
>JASHWB010000468.1 GCA_030044295.1 Candidatus Acidiferrales bacterium | reverse complement strand
CGTCGCCCGTTAGCGCCGAGACGGGAAAGATCTCCGCAAAATCGAATTCCCGGCGCCAGCGATCCATCAGCGGGAGCAGCGCCAATTTGCTGACGCGATCGATTTTGTTAAGCAGCAAAAACGCCGCACCGTGGAAGCGCCGCAGCCATTTCGTGGAGTAACGGTCACCGGCCCCGAATTGGGCTGTCGCGTCCACGATCAGCGACACGATGTCAACGCCTTCGAGCGCCTGCTGCGTTTCGGCCATCATTTGGTGACCCAGGACGCCGTCTGGTTTGTGTATTCCCGGAGTATCGATCAGTACGATTTGCGCGTCCTCGCGATTCACGATTCCCTGTATGCGGTTGCGCGTGGTCTGCGGCCGCGGCGAGACGATAGCGACTTTGCGTCCGACGACGGTATTCACGAGGGTGGATTTTCCGGCATTCGGTCGCCCGACGATTGCCACGAATCCAGACTTGAATGCCATCGGGCTATCGGCGGCTTCCGGCGTGGACACGGCTAACACGCAGCTCCGTAGCGTCAGCGTAATTTGTACAGAAGGCCGGCATCAGGACGCTGCTTCATCCGGGATGATCTTCACGCGCAACTCGCGGGTGCGCGGCCCGTCGAATTCGGCGAAGAAGATCGCCTGCCACCGGCCCAGCGCCAGGCGCCCGTTTTCAATCCAAACCGTTGCCGATGACCCGACGACCGCCGTCTTGATGTGCGAATCCGCGTTGCCTTCCAGATGCTTGTAACCGGCATCGCGTGGGACTAGGCGATCGAGCGCGGCTTCGATATCGCGCGCCACGGCGGGATCATCACCCTCGTTAATCAGCACGCTAGCCGTGGTATGCGGCACGTAAAGCAAGCAGGTGCCACTCGCACATCCCGAATCGCGCACCGCGTGTTCAATTTCCGCGGTCACGTCCTTCATTTCTGTGCGACGCGCAGTTCGAATCGTCAGGGTCCGAGTGAACGCGCGGCCGGACTTGCTGGCGCTTGCAGGCATCACACCGAAGATGCCATTCGGGGCGTGGAAGATCAACAGCTTATGCTGCGGTCTTCGAAAGAAGGGATCAGTACGATGATGGCCCGCGAACTTTGGCGTGCACGGGCGCGCGAAGGGTGGATTGAGCCGGCGTCGGAATCGGCAACCGCATATCGGGATCGCCGAAGAGAATCCACGTCCGGCGAACGTCGGGGTCGGTAATACCCGATTTCGCCGCTAGAATTGCGCGTCCGACAGGCAACTGCGGATTCGCGGCCCACGCGCTCAGGAACGCCTGATCCATAGTCCCCTGCGGACCTGCATCGGTGAATCCCGAAGACGCCCAAACGGCGACTGCACCGCCATTGGGCGCCAGCATCAGAGAGGTAGAAAGGCTCGTGTCGTACACATCCTGGAAAAATCCGTTCAGGCAATCCATCAGCAGATACATGGGTAACTGATTGCCGTTGGTGAGCGCGGTGGCCGACGAATCGTCGAGGAGATCGGCAAACGACCACTCCTCTTCCGACCCATGGCCCGTGTAATTTACGAGCAGAGCGCCGCTGTTGAGCGCGCTCAGGATTTGCTGTTGCACCAACGTGGGATCCTGGCCATCCGCCAGGATTTTCGTCACTTGAAGTGACAGCGGCAGGCTAGCCGCCGCAGCGTTTGCTTCCGAGGTAAAGTCGGCATCGATATTTTGGTCGGCAATCACCACCGCCTGGTTTTGCCAGCTTCCCGCTGAGGTCCCGCTCTCGTAATTGACGATCTTCGAGACCACGAGCGCCGCTTCCTCGGGAGTTCGCACAGGCAGCCGTCCCGTTGGAATGGTTGCAAATCCTGTCTGGTTGAAGTCCGTCAGCCAGTCATCGGAGGCCGTCTTGAGCGCCGCCGTCTCGATCATGCGCGTAGGCACGAAGTCGAAGGCGCCGAGCCCGAGGTAGTTTCGCGGGTCGAACGACGCGCCGCCAACCAACAGCACGGCGCTTGGCTGAACGCGCCATTTCGTGGCCGCGAATTGCAGGTAATCCTGCAACGCAAACGGGCTGTGTTCGCCGTAGTTATACGCGTCGTAGATCTGGTTGGTCGTGACCACCGCCACGGATTCCCCTTCGGACTCGTGCAACTGCACCAGCGGCTGGACACTCTGCAGGAAATCGGGATACGTAATAACGATATAGTTCGCGCCTTTCGTGTCCTGAGATAGCTCGCTCGGTGCGTGATACGCCAGTGCGTCCGGGGCTGAAATCTCGTCTCCCGCAAAGGCGAGGAGTGTCCGCTGCGACCCTGCCGGGCCATCCACCGCGAGCGTCATTCCGTAACTTGTCCCATCGGATGTAACGGGCGCGTTCAGTTCGACAATGCTCGCTGGATTCGTTATGTCGAACACTTCCACCGAAGATTGCGTGAAGCCATCGATCCGAATTGTTTCGCCGCCCTGCGCGGTGGCGCGCAGCCAGTCCGAATCCGCGGCGTACGTATGCGCGTACGTCAATTCGATCGACTGCACCAAGCTAACGTCTTCCTCGCCGTTCTGGGCCGTCAAGGTCACGGTATTGGTGCCGTTCTGTAGCATCCCGGCGGCGACGGGAAAGGTCGTCGTTGTATTCGCTTCGCCTAGGAAGTCCATCTCGCCGAGGGGCACGCCGTTGATCGACACGTCCACCGTGTGCTCTTGCCCCTGCGTTACTCCTTGCAGGGTTATGGTGACCGAAGCTGGAATGGAGGAGGTGGGATCGAAGTGCGCGATGGCCAGCGCCTGATCCACGGGCGTTGTCGTAACAACGGCGCCGAAGAAGTTGTCGTTGTTCTCTCCATTCAAGAGCGCTGCAAAATACGTCGTGCGCTGTTGGAAGAGAACCGTAAAGGGAAAATCCGTCGCGCTTGGAGTTCCACCGCTTACTGCCTCAGAGGACAAAATACGCCTGCCGGATCCGAATCCGTCCGTCAGCCAATAGATGCGCGTTCCCGAAAACGGCGTGTCGATTGCCGTTCCGTAAAACTCGATCGAATCGTTCGGCGCAAGAATTCCGCCCTTCGCGCCCAGAATCAGGAGCGGCTGCTCGACGCCTTCGGCGTATAGCTGTAAGGTGCGAACCTTCGCATTCGCCGGTAATCCCGCTGCGTAGAGCTGCGCGCCCGTAACTTGATACCACCCTTCCGCCGTGACGGAAATTTCGACGGCCGGACGGCCATCAAGTGAGGCGGCCACGGCGCCTGCAAGACCCGCATTGCCTGCCACCATCGGCAGCGCAGGAGTTGACAGGCCGTGCAGCACATGGGATGGCTGAGCGACAATTGCCTGGTTCAGTTGCGTCAGAAGCCGAGCTTGAGCCGTTGGCGTCGCGTTCTGCGACAT
>JASHWB010000467.1 GCA_030044295.1 Candidatus Acidiferrales bacterium | reverse complement strand
TGAAATGCGCCGCGCAGGTTGATGGCCATCACTTCATCCCACTCCTGCAACGAGATCTTTTCGATGGGCCGTACTGGCCCGTAAATTCCGGCGTTGTTCACCAGGATGTGCACTGTGCCAAAAGCATCGCGCGCTGCTTGGACGATGCGCTCGCAATCGGCAGCTTGCGCCACGTCCGCGGCCACTGTCGCCGCCTTCCCGCCGGCGCCACGAATTTCCTCCGCCACTGTGTCGATTTCTGCGCCAGTACGAGCCGCCAGCGCCACCGATGCGCCCTCCGCGGCGAATTTCTTCGCAATCGCGCGGCCGATGCCGCGCCCCGCGCCCGTCACGATCGCTACCCGTCTCTCCAGCAACATATCTCCTCCCGAACCTGAGCAATAGAGAATAGCACCTACGCCGCAATTGACTCGCGTCCTGCCTCGGCATAGCATTTCGCACAGCTTTAGGGGAGAAGAACAAGCCATGGCGAAGCATTTCGATCTGCTGGCGTCGTACTGGACGATCTCCGGCACCGCGCAACCCCACACTGACCGCGAATACAGTTCCTGGGATTTCAAGGACCGCGTGGCCGCCGCCGCGCGTGCTGGGTTCACCGGCATGGGCATCTGGCACGCCGACCTGGAGCACACACTGCAGAAGCGCAGCTTAAAAGAGATGAAGCAGATACTCGATGACCACGGGATCAAGCACATCGAGCTGGAATTTTTGGGAGACTTTTTTCTGGATGGCGAAAAGAAGTTTCAGTCCGATATCACCAAGAAAATGCTGCTCGAAGCTGCGGAAGCGTTCAGCGCGCACCATGTGAAAGTCGGCAGCTTTGAGCACACGGATGCGCCCATGTCCAAGACGATCGACGCTTTCGCCGGGCTTTGCCGTGAAGGCGCCGAGCACGGCACGCTGATCGGATGGGAGCTGATGCCGTTCTGCGACATCGACTCCGTCGAAAAGGCGGTCGAGTTGGTAAAAGGCGCGGGCGAATCGAACGGAGGCATCTGCCTCGACCTGTGGCATATCGCCAAGCTGAAAATCCCCTACGAAAAAGTCGCGCGCATGCCGATGAAGTACATCACTTCAATCGAAATCAACGATGGCACGCGCGAGTGTTCCTGGCCCTTGCACGAGGACACTATCAATCACCGTCTTTTCTGCGGCGCAGGCGAATTCGAGCCGAAGCGCTTCGTGAATTTGATGCTCAAAGCAGGCTACGATGGTCCGTGGGGAATCGAAGTCCTCAATCAGGAGGCGCGTAGTTGGTCGCTCGATAAATTAGTCCGCCACGCGTTCCAAACCACGCTCGCGCAATTACCGGGACAGGGCAGGCAGGAGAAAACGCGAAAGAAGTCGTCCGCACGACCGAAGAAAACGAAGCGCGCCGCGAAAGCCAAATCTTGGAAATCACGGGCCGCAAAGCGCCCCGCGCGACGCGCATCATCCGCCCGCCAGCGCAGATAGCGCTAGACTGCCGCAGAACGCGCTCTTCCTTCGATTTTCGCTATCATTTCATTTACCGTGAGCACCCGCGCGAAGAGGAACCCCAGCGTCGCGCACGTGACGCGCTGCAGTTCCGCGGCTGGCACACCGTTCATATCGGCAGTTGCCGTTCCGTCGCTCAGGAAGAACACCTTGAAGTCGCGCACGGCCGCTTCGCGCGCCGTAGTTTCGCAGCAAACGTTCGTCGCCACGCCACTGATAATCAGCGTATCGATGCCGCGCTGGCGAAGAATAAGCTCCAGATCGGTGCCGTAAAACGCGCCAAAGCGTGGCTTTTCCAGCAGAATGTCGCCCGGATCGATCTTCAGCCCGCTGTGTAGCGCGGCCGAGTGCCTGTCTTTGTGGAGTATGCCTTCGCGGGCCGGCGGGCTAAACTGTCCCAGTACGCCGAGATTTGACCCGTCCGGCCGCGTCACGATGCTGGCGTGAATCACCAGAATTCCCGTGTCGCGGCACGCCGCCGCCAGCCGGTTCACTCGCTCAAGGATAACCAGCCCATCTGGAGCAGCAATGGGCGATCCCTCTACGAAGCAGTTTTGCAAATCGATGTTGAGGAGTGCAGTTCGCTCTGGCACCACCACAAAGTCCACCATGGCACCCTCCGCAGAACAGGAGCTTTTACTTCAACGCAGCGCGAAGCAAATCGGTGTTGCAGCCGAGGGGCCTGCTCTTCCGCGAATTTGCGCATGGCAAGTATTCGAACAGAACAACACCCACTACACCGCAGCCGCGTGCCTCGCAAGCACCGACTTCACCGCACTAACGATCTTCTCTTCGCTCGGCAGGACGTAGCTTTCCATCGGCTCGCTGTATGGCACCGACGTGTTCAGCGCTGTCACCATCTTTATGGGTGCCTTCAAGTATTCGAATCCGTGCTCGGCCACTTCGCCCGCGATCACGGCTGCCGCCGACGCGTGCCGCGGCGCCTGATCGACCAGCACCAGCCGGCCCGTCTTCTTCACTGATTCCACGATGGTGTCGATATCCAGCGGTGCCAGCGTCCTCGGATCGACCACTTCCGCGCTGACGCCTTCCTTGGCAAGCTGCTCAGCCGCCGCGAGCGATTTCTTCACCATCCAGGCCGTCGCCACGATGGTCACATCCGTGCCTTCGCGTTTTATATCCGCCACGCCGAACGGCACGATGTGCTCACCTTCGGGCACAGGGCCCTTGTCGATCGTCAGCATGTAGTGGTGCAGGTAAACGACCGGATTATCGTCGCGAATCGCCGCGCGCATTAGCCCCATGGCGTCCGCCGACGTAGAAGGAACGGCAACTTTCAATCCCGGAATGCCCATCATCGCGTGATAGGTGCAATTGGAATGCTGCCCGGCCCAGCCCGCTGCGAATCCGAATCCTGCCTTGAATACGCACGGCACTTTCACCTGCCCGCCGGACATGTACCGCAGCCGCGGCGCCTCGTTGATCACCTCGTCAAACGCCACCAACATGAATTCGGCCATGTAAAGCTCGACGATCGGCCGCAGCCCGTTCATGGCCGCGCCAATTGCAATGCCCATCTCGGCCGTTTCCGAAATCGGCGTGATGCGCACGCGGTCTTTCCCGAATTTGCGGACGAACGGATCGCGGTCCGTCATGGCCATGTTTTGGCCGTAAAAAACCACGCTCGGATCGCGCTGCATTTCTTCCGTGATCGCCACGGCAATAGCTTCCGCGAACATCATCTCGCGCGCCATACTCGCCTCCTTGAACCTGTCGTTCGCAAATCGCTATGAAAGCTGCTTACGCGTATACGTAATTCAGTGCATCTTCCGGCGCCGGCAGCGGACTCTCCAGCGCAAACTTCACCACTTCGTCCATTTCTGTCCGAACGAAGTCTTCGATTTTCTTCGCATCCGCTTCCGTCACAACTCCCGCGCCGATCAGGTGCGCGCGGAATTTCTTGATGGGATCGTTCGCCTGTGCCGCGGCGAATTCCGCTTTGTTGCCATAGACTTCGATTGCTTCATGCTCCTGGAACTGCGTCGGCACCGGCGGCACGGTGATCGCATTGCCGTGAGGGCTGAATCGATAGAACTTCGATTCGATCAGGCTCGGCCCTTTGCCTGCGCGCGCTCTCTCTGCCGCTTCGTTCACAGCGTCATAGACTTTCAGCGGGTCGGTGCCGTCCACGGTAGCGCCCGGAATGCTGAACGCCTTCGCCTTCTGCGAAAGCGGATCGCCGGCGATGGCGTTCGCGTCCTCCAGCTTGATGTGCGTGTACGCCTGGTATTCGTTGTTTTCCAGCACGAACACCACCGGCAGCTTCCATACCGCGGCCATGTTGAGCGTCTCGTAAAACGCCCCTTGCTTCGACGAGCCGTCGCCGAAAAACGAATACACCACCTGTCCCGTCTTTTTCACTTGCGCCGCGTACGCCGCACCCGCCGCATGAGCGATTCCTTGTCCGATAATTCCGGAGGCGGTAGGGAGGTGGTGCGCCGGGTCGGCCAGGTGCATCGATCCGCCAAATCCTTTGCAGACGCCCGTCTTCCGCTGATAAATTTCCGCCATCACGGCCTTCGCGGACGTACCGAGCACCAGCGGATACCCGTGGCAGCGGTAGCTGGGCATCACCAAATCATTTTCGTGCCGTGTAGCCAGCGAGCCAACGATGCTCGCCTCCGCGCCATCTCCCAGATGCGCGTGCCCGCGAATCACGCCCGGATGCTCCACGAACGTGCGCTTCACCCGCTCCTCGAATTCGCGGATGCGGCACATCTGCGTGTACATCCACGTCAACTTGTCTTTGCCCAGCTCGCTGCTCGCTGCCATGTCGCCCTCCCGCCGATACTTGGTTTCGATTTCGTTGCAATTGCTCGGATGAGGCGTCGTTCTGGCCTGTCGCGGCCGCCAAATGCACCCGCGCGCCTATGCTGGGACCTTGTCTCCCGGTGCGCCCAAATACGCCAGCAAGCCGCCAACTTCCACTTCCGTCGACTCCGCGACAACGATTTTCAAAAGGACGCCATCCACCGGCGCATCCAGCTCATAACTGATCTTTTCCGTTTCCAGCTCGACCACGCCTTCGCCTTGCTTCACCGGGTCGCCCTCATTCTTCAGCCAGCGCACCAGGTTCACTTTGGTCGTGTTCATTCCGCCTGTTTTTGGCACTAAGAGATTCGTAACGATGGCAGGTCCCTTCCTCGCCTATGAGTTTTGTAGCGCCGTCCCGGCGGTTTGGCACCGAGGCCGGAATCAGCGTATTCGCCGGTTATCCGGATGGGGAGCAGACTTGCGCAGCCTAGTGACGGCCCTGTCGCCGCAGCCCACAGCCTCGAATTTCTTAACCTAATCGCACGCTCATGTCAACGCGGGGTCACGCGGTTGGGTGGTCCGCCAAATTTGTTATACTTGACGATACATCAATACAAATGTAACCTAATACTATAGGGGAGAACCACCCAATGCCCACGCACACTGAAAACAAGATTAAGGTAGCTGACGAGGTCTGGATCGCTGCAGCGTTACTTCATAGCGAGCACCCCAGCGCGCCGGACTTCTCGGTTGAACAAATAGTGGCTCGCGCGGCTGAGGAGTCCCTGATGCCGACGAACCGCCCCGGGGTGTACGTTCACGTCGTTCAGCATTGCGTCGCGAATCGCCCTCCGAATCCCGGCCGTTACCTAATGTTGTTTGAGACCGGCTCTGGCAGACGGCGGCTGTTCGTGCCAGGCGATCCGTTTCACCCGAGTCGCGAAGGCGCGAAAACAACGCCGAAGCCTGAAGATATCCCTCCTAAATATCGGGATTTACTGGATTGGTATCGACGCTGGTCGGAAAAGGAATCAGGGCAGGCACGGCACAAAGACCCCTTGCTTGCGTTGGCGGGATCGGGCGCGCGTCTCTGGTCGACCGAACCCGCGGATGAATATGTTCGCCGGGTGCGCGAAGGTTGGGAATGAGCCTCATCTTTTGGGATACGAATCTTTTTATCTATCTTTTTGAAGGTCACGGCGCGCTCCACGAGCGCGCTGTGAACCTTCGCAGATCGATGCTTGCGCGCGGGGATCAATTGGTTACGTCCTCGCTGACACTTGGAGAAGTCCTCGTCAAACCGATCGAACTCCAAAATCTCGAACTAGCTGCCAAATATGAAAAATCGATCCAGGCAGCATCCCTGCTGATTTCCTTCGACGCCCGCGCGGCCCGCATCTACGCGGAGCTGCGCTGCGACCGCTCCATTCGGCCGCCGGACGCGATTCAACTCGCCTGTGCCGGCGCAGCAAGAGTGGATCTGTTCATCACCAACGATGAGCGCCTATCCACAAAACGAGTTCCTGGCATTCAATTCATCGTCCCGCTTTCTAATGCCCCGTTGTGATGCCAGAAATTGCTGCCGGGCCACAATAGATTGAGTACAATCGCGTTCACCTCGACGCATGGCTGTTCCATTCTCGCGCTTGGAGGGATGCTGATGTCATCTCGGCCAATGATATTTCATTGGGGACTGCTCGCGCTTTTCTTCGTCGCAGCGGCGGCTATTGCATCGCAAGCCGCACCGCCGGCGCATGCCCAACAGTCCTCGCGCAGCGGCCCGCTGACGGAACAGACGCCGCCGCGAACGCCGCCGACCAACCTGATGGCTGTCGCACCTGACCAGCTCACCGATCGCTGTCCCGATACGCTGAAAGCGCCGCTTTCGAACGCACCCTCTTGGACCGGTTGGAGCCCCACTCCTGCGAACTGGCGCTTCCAGCCCGGAAAAGACGCCGGCATTTCCGCCTCCAGAGTTCCACACCTGAA
>JASHWB010000466.1 GCA_030044295.1 Candidatus Acidiferrales bacterium | reverse complement strand
TGGGCCTTGCTAAAACTTTAGCCCGCATGTACCATTCAGGTATGTTGAGGCCTGCAAACCGGTTTCCTCTCAAATGGGCGGTTGCGGCTCTGTTCGGATTCGCCCTGTCGCTTTGCGCATGCCGTTGGCTGATTGCACTGCCCCGCGCGGAGTACGGGACGACCGCTGCGCGAATCGGGTACGTCTGCGCTTTCTATTGCGCCTTGGGAGTGGGTACGGTTTGCTGGGGCGGTGTCCTTGCCTTCTTCGGACGAATTCGCAGATGGTCGTCGAAGACCTGCCGGTTGGCTGGTACGACCATATTCGCTCCGCTTGCGCTGATTCTAGTGCGATTGGGCGACACGCAGCGCGCAGGAATGTTCCTTGACCTTTGGGTGCTATCAGGCATTTTCGCCGGGTTCGTTTGCCAGAAGATCGTTTATCCGCACGCGACAAGCGACGAGTTGTCCGCACCCGAGCCGCCGCTCACGCTGTTTCCCAAGTAGGCGTTCACTACCGGCCGGATATGCAGCACGCCGGCATTGTGAAGCATCGGCCAGTGGAATCAATAGACGGAGCGAACGTGAAGACCGCATCTGCCGTAGTCGTCTTTCTCCTCGCCGCAATTGGAGCACAAGCGAAGCCGAAAGCGCGCCAATTCAGTGCAAGTTGCGACAAGGTGTTCCCGGTGGCGGAAAAGATGGCAAGCCAAGATCCGTATCGTATCGTTATCGACGGAAAGAAAGACATGATCCTTGCCATTCAAACCGGGACGTCGTGGTTGTCGGGGACGGGAGACATTCAAGTGAAATTCACTCCGGCGAACGATGGGACCTGCACCGTCACCGACTTTGCGCCTTACTCCGGCATCCGACGAAACGGGACCGTGTTCCTGAACCGCCTCGAAAAGCAACTGGCTAAATCCAACTCCGCGAAATAGTCTCTCGCCCAGAAACAGATCACCGGCTCCCATCCGCTCGTTTCGTTGCGCGGCTGCGCCCAGGATGACACCCGAAACGGCCGGTTGAGAAATGGCGGGTGGGACGTCGTTCGGGCGCCGGGATAAACCCGCGCTACGCACAGACGAGTAGCAACGGCTAAAAGAGGCGCAGCGTCACATCCATTTACTATTTTTGCGGGTGTTAGCCTCTGCTGCCGGCGGCGACCGTTTGCTCGCTGGTTCGCGCGCCGGAGCCTCCGGCTTCCCGATAGAGCGCGGCTCCGGCCAGGGTGGCGACGATCAGCGCCGCCAAATCAAGGAGCGTACCCTCGCCAAACATTCTCGTTGTCCCAACTCCGCTGGCCCAATCACCCAGGCCGGGCAGAAAGGAGCTCAAGAACCAGACGCCCACCGCCACGATGATGGCGGTTGTGGGTCCCGCGCCATGGCGCGGCCGTGCCACGGAGTAGGCCCAGATCGACGCGATACCCCAGAGAAATCCCAGTACCAGAAACACGGCGACCGCATGCGGACGCAGTTGAAGGCTGTGAGCCTTCAAGAACGCCGCGTTTCGATCCGCCCATACATACGTATCCGCACCGTACTCGACGATATTGAGCACCAGTCCCGCGAGCAAACCTCCGAGAAGAACACGGCCCCAGTTGATCTGTCCCATGTTTTCCCCTTTTTGAGTTGGCGTTCCCGGTAGAAAGGTTTCGGCAAAGCTACGGCGAATCGGCCTGCAAGTCAAGCGCGTCGACGGCTTTCCGCCCGCTGCCCGCAGCCTGCGGCGCGTTGGATTCGCTTCCGCGATTGCGCGGCAACAACGCGGTAGGAATCCGGGGCGGGCGCGCGGCGATGCGTTAAAATACTTGCACGATGGCGGACCGCTTTTACCGGGCAACCATGAGAATCGGGGACACGACTCTCTTCGGCCGGCTCGTCTTCGCGTTTCTGGTGCTGTGCGCCATCGGAATAGGAACGGCCGCCGGGCTGCTGTTCGTCTATTCGAGCGACCTGCCGGAAATTCATGCGCTCGAAAATTACCGGCCGATCACGGAAACGCAGCTTTTTGCCGACGATGGCTCGCTGATCGGCACGTTCAGCCTGCAGCGGCGCATCCTGCTGACCTACGACCAGATTCCTCCGATGCTGCGCGAAGCGATCATCAGCACCGAAGACCAGCACTTCGAGGAGCACTGGGGCGTGGATTTTCCGCGCGTGCTGGAATCGGCGTGGAAGGATATTTTGGCGCGGCGCCCGTTGGAAGGCGCTTCTACGCTAACGATGCAGCTGGCCGGCGGGCTTTTCCTGAATCGCGCGGACCGCTCCATGCGCCGAAAGATTCAGGAGACGATTCTGGCGCTCGAAATCGAGCGGCATTACACCAAGGCGCAGATCTTCACGATGTACTGCAACCAGATTTACCTCGGTTCGGGGAATTACGGGTTCGAGGCCGCGTCCGAATATTATTTCGACAAGCCGCTCAGCCAGATCGATCTGACGGAAGCGGCGCTGCTGGCGGCCATCATCCGCGGGCCATATTATTCGCCGGTAAATCATCCGGAGCGCGCGCTGGCGCGCCGCAACCTGGTGCTCTACCTGATGCGCAAGGACGGCGAAATCAGCCGCGCGCAGGAGGTGGCAGCGCGGAAGCAGCCGCTTGGCCTGCACATCGCGCCGCTGCGCGACAATTTGGCGCCGTACTACATCGAGGATATTCGCGAATACCTGGAGCATACCTACGGCACTGCGGCCGTCCACGAGCAGGGGCTGCGCGTCTATACCACGCTGAATGTGGATATGCAGCGCGCCGCGGATCAAGCCGTTCGCGATGGATTGCACGAATACGACCGGCGGCACGGCTGGCGCGGCAATCTACCGAACATTTTGGGAGATCATCCGGGCAAGGCGGGAACGCTCGGCACGCTTGAGAAATATCATAGCGACGATTGGGACGGCCCGATCGACAAGGACGAATACGTCACGGGATTGGTGACGTCCGTTTCGCCCGCGTACGCGGAGATCAAAATCGGGCGCTATCGCGCGCGGCTCACTCCGGCCGATATGGCGTGGACGCAGCACAAATCGCCGGCGGAAATTCTGAAGGCTGGCGATCTGGTGAACGTCCAGATCGAGGAAATTTCGGGCGACACGGCGAAAGTGGGGCTCGAACAGGTTCCCACGGCGCAGGCGTCGCTCGTCGCCATCGACAATGCGACCGGCGAGATCAAGGCGATGGTCGGCGGCTACAGCTTCACGCAATCGAAATTCAACCGCGCCACACAGGCGATGCGGCAGACGGGCAGCTCGTTTAAGGTGTACGTGTACAGCGAGGCGATGCTGCAGGGCGCGTCGCCATTCGATACGGTGGTCGACGAGCCGGTAACGTATCACGTGGGCGATACCGCCTATTCGCCGCACAATTACGACAACAAGTTCGAAGGACGCATCACGCTGCGGCGCGCGCTAGCCGATTCGCGCAACGTACCGGCGGTGAAGCTGCTCGATCATGTGGGCATCGAGAACGTGATCGAGCTGGCGCGAAAGTTCGGCATCAGCAGCCCGCTGCCTCCGTACCTGCCGCTGGCGCTCGGCGCGGCGGATTTGACGCTGCTGGAGCACACCTCGGCATTCAGCGTGTTTCCGGACGACGGAATCCATATTCAGCCGACGGAGATTCGGCGCGTCAGCACCTACGACGGGGCACTGCTCGAAGAAGACCGGCCGAAGGTGACCGACGTGCTGCCTCCGGACGTGGCGCACACGATGGTGGCGATGCTCGAGGATGTGGTGAACTTCGGCACCGGCGTGCGCGCGAAAGAGCTTGGGCGGCCATCGGGCGGCAAGACCGGCACGACGAACTCGTTCACCGACGCTTGGTACATCGGCTTCACGCCGCGGATCACTTGCGGCGTTTGGGTGGGCAACGACAATCCGGCGATTTCTCTCGGCGACAAGGAAACTGGTGCGCGCGCGGCGCTGCCGATCTGGCTGGAGTTCATGCAGAACGCGCTGGCCGGAAAACCGGTGGAGCAATTCCAGGGCGTTACGCCGCTGGAGCAGGAAGCGCCGGGGCACGTGGAAGAAGTGGACACGCCTGATACCGCGCCGCCCGCCGACGAATCCGAGCAGGGATTGAAGCAGGCCAGCGCGCCGCCAGTTACCGCGCCAGGAACCGCGAATGCCTCGCCGATCCCGCAGGCGAAATCGGAACAACCGCCGAGCAGCCGGCCGAAGACGCAGGCTCCCCCGCCAGCATTGCCTGCCGCTGCCACCACTCGCTAAAACTCGCGCGAGAATTGCCGCGTCCGCGCGAATGCTAATGAACGTTTTGGATCATGCCGATGTTGGCCGCGAGGATCGCCAAGTGCCCGGCGGCCAGGTAGCGGCCGTCGGGAGATGCGGCCAAATAATCCTGAGGATTCAGGACAGGATCGATGTAATAGTCGTGGGCCATGGGCATCGTCACGGAAAGGCGGGTGAGACCCTGGCCATCCCACCGGACTTTCCAGATGATGCCGTTCAGATCAGGTTTGCCTTCCGCGACATAGATTTCGTCGTCTGGACCGACCGCGTACGTGTCGACCCAGCCATGGAAAATCTGGCGAGGCTGATTTTTGAAATCTTCCACCCAGAGCCCGGCGTTGGGGTCACTCTCGTTGCGCGCGTGAACGACGTAGGCCACGGAGTGACCGTCCGGCGACCAGCGCAAGGGCTTCGATCCGTCGCTCGGATGCGCGGTGCTATGTATTTCCGTCATATGATTGCGCGGATCGTAGATCTCCACTTGATTTTTGGCGTTGCGAAAGAGCAGCCGGCCATCCGGCGCAACATCAGGGAAAAGGTCTGAGAGTTCGTTCACAATCGTCTGGGGCGCTCCACCCGATAGAGGAACGGTCCTGATCGCCCCGTCAAATCCTGATGTCTTTTTCCCTTCCGACCAGTAGACGACGTGCTGGCTATCCGAGGTCCAGCAGGGAAACACGTTCACTCGGTCGTCCCGGACCAGTTGGACGGCGTTGGAGCCATCGGCGCCGGAGACCCAGATGGTCTCGTTCTCAGCGCCCTTTAGGTTCGAGAAATAGGCCAGATGCTTTCCATCGGGCGAATAAACAGGCGCGAGCTGATTGCGGCCCGGATCGGTGCCAAGAGGTTTCCAGCTCCGATCGTCCGGCTTTGCCGTGAGGTCCAATCGAACGAGATGCACGCTTTCGCGCCATGTGGAGAACACGATCTGGCGACCGTCGGGAGAAACGTCGAGTTGCGCGTCGTCTCCTTGGCCCTCCGTGATCTGCCGCGCTTCGCCGCCGTCGGCCGGAACTTTCCAGATATTGACCGTGCCGCTGCGACTGGAGGCGAAATAGATCGAGCGCCCGTCGGGTGACCAGACGGGCGATAAGGTCAGCGCCTGATCGTTCGTTAAGGCGCGTATTTTCCCCGATCGCAAGTTGAGCACGCCAAGATCCCCATAGGGCCCGTTAGCGAGCCGTAGGAAGGCGATCTCGCGACCATCGGGCGAAAAACGCGGCTCAGCCGCACGGCCATCGATCAAGAAAGGCGAGATATCCCGTGGGGTAAGCTCTCGCGCGTTTTCGCCGTAGATTCCTGAAGTCCACAGGGTGCCATCGGTCAAGTTGACGTAAGCGAGCGACTTGCCGTCTGGCGACCACGCCGGATCGGTAGCATTCAAAATCACGCGCCGTGGCGTTCCGCCAAGCGCCGGAACTTCCCAGACGTCCCACAGCCCCGAATTGTTGAGCTGTGCGTAGGCGATGGTGCTACCGTCTGGCGACCACTCCGGCCGCGATTTGAAATTCGCGTCGTGCGTAATTTCGACGAGACTTCCGCCGCTGAGCAGACCGACGTAGACGTTGTAGTGGCCATCGCGGTCGGACACAAACGCGACGGATCGGCCATCCGGCGAAATCGCTGGCTGCTCCTGCACCCCCGCGAAGCTCGTGACCGCGCTGAAATGCATCGGTGATTGCGGCGCGGGCGCGCTGAATTTCCACACCGCCGCAACCCCGATTAGCGCGATTGCTAAAGCGCCGGCCGCCCACCACCATCGGTGCGACGGTGCTGCTATCGCGTCTTCTGCCGCCGAATGCGGTGCGATCATTTCGAGCGCCGCCCGCACCTCCGACGCCCGCTGATACCGCTGTTCGCGCTCCTTCGCTAGGCACCGCTGCATCACCGACTGTAATCCCGATGGCACGTTTGGCGGCAGCGCCGGCGGCGTTTCCCGCAGGATCGCCGAGCTTAGCTCGTACGCCGTTTTGCCCTTGAACGGAGGTGCCCCCGCCGCCATTTCGTACATGATCGCGCCAAGCGCCCAGACATCCGCTCGCGCGTCCGCTTCCTCCCCGCGCAGCATCTCCGGCGCCATGTACGGCAGCGTCCCGACGATCGCGCCGATTTCCGTCAGAGTGTTTTCCGAAACCGTCGCTTGCTCAGTTCCTGAAGCCGAAAAGCGTTTCGCCAGTCCGAAGTCGAGCACCTTGAGGTTGCCTTCCGGGGTAACCACCACGTTCGCCGGCTTTAGGTCGCGATGGACGATTCCGCGCTCGTGCGCTTGCGACAGCGCTGCGGTGATCTGGAGCGCGTATCGACTAACTGCCTCGGCTGCCAGTCCGCCTCTACGGATCACCTCGTTCAGCGGCCTCCCCTCGACCAGTTCCATTGCAATGTAAATCTGGGTGCCGTCTTCTCCAGCCTCGTAAATCGTCGCGATATTTGGATGATTCAGCGCGGATGCGTTACGAGCCTCGCGCAACATTCGTGCCCGCGCCGTGGTGTTTGCTAGCGAACCGTCCGCGAGCACTTTCAACGCCACCAGGCGGCCCAGCTTCATGTCGCGGGCCTTGTACACAACGCCCATTCCGCCGGCGCCAATTCGCCCGGCGATCTCGTAGTGCCCCAGCTTGCTTCCCGCTTGCAACCAAGCGCCCCGGAGCGTTGCCGCTTCCGCGAAATCCCCCGGTACTCGTTCGTCTGCCGCGATCAGGGATTGAACCTCGCCGCGCACCTCTGCATCCGTGCACGCTTGTTCGAGGAACGCCGATCTTTCCTCCGGCGCGTGTTCCAGCGCCTCGGCCAGTACCCGCTTGATTTGCTCCCATTGCTCTGGCGTCATGCCTGGGCGCTCCTCTTGAGCTCCCGCTTCAGCCACGCTCGCGCCGTCACCCATTCTCGTTTCACTGTCGCCGGCGACAGGTCAAGAACCACCGCGGT
>JASHWB010000465.1 GCA_030044295.1 Candidatus Acidiferrales bacterium | reverse complement strand
GAACCACTACTTCGTGATGGGCGACAATCGCGACGACAGTTGGGACAGCCGCTACTGGGGCTTCGTCGACCGCGATGCGATCGTGGGCCAGCCAATCCTGATTTACTGGTCGGTGCGCGCCACGGCGGACGATTACGCCGATCGCAGCCTCACGGGATCGGCGCGTGGAATTGGCTCCACGCTCGCTCATTTGTCCGGCAGCACGCGCTGGAACCGCATGTTGCGAGAAGTTCATTAGCGGCCGATCCGCGCCTCTGAATTAGCGCCGGCGCAGCTTCTCTAGAACATCTCAAGGCGCGTTCGCGCCCAATTGGATTCAACTTGGATACCGCGGTTCGCGAACAAACTGCCCCGTCAAGTGAGACGCCGGAATTCCGCAAACCGCGCCGATGGCTGCGGCGTGGAACGGTTTTCGTCCTATTGTTTGCGCTTGTCGTATGGGGCGGGGATGCTGCGATCTCCTTGCTCGTCCAGCATAGCCGATTGCGCACCCGGATGACCGCCCGGCTGGAGGCAGCGTTCGGCAGGCCCGTTGAAGTCGGCAATTATGCATTCAGCATCTGGGATGGCCCGGCGCTGGAGGCGAATTCGGTACGTATCGGTGAAGATCCTCGCTTCGGCAACGAATACTTCATTCGTGCGGACTCGATTTCCGTGGGCCTTCGCTGGCGGGGCTTGCTGCGAGGGCACGTCGAGCTAGGAACGCTTTCGGTGAGCGGCGCGAGCCTGAATTTAGTGCGCGCGCCCAGTGGTGACTGGAACCTGGCGGAGTGGCTTCCTCGGCCTTCGGCTGGGTTACGCTCATCGAGTCCGCCTGCTGCTTCGTCGCCGGGCGTCCAATTCCGCCGGATCGACATCAGCGACAGCCGTATCGATTTCAACCGTGGGTACGAAAAGCTGGCGTTCGCTCTTGTGGGCCTGAACGGCTCAATGGAAACGGATGCGCCGGGCAGATGGCGTATCGACATGACTGCGTCACCCTGGCGCGCCGCGGTCTTGACGCAGCAGCCTGGCGTAATCCGCGTCACAGGTTATGTCGGTGGCACCTCTTCGAGATTGCGTCCTGCCGCTCTACAAATCACCTGGACGGATGCCTCGATTTCCGACCTGTTCCGACTTGCTCGCGGCGACGATTACGGCGTTCGCGGAGACGTTGCGATTTCCGTTAGCGCGAGCACCGAACCACGGGACCCCACGAGCGGCTGGGCGCTAGACGGCACCGCGGAACTTCGCAACCTGCACCGCTGGGACATGGCCGCGCGTCCAGATAATCCATCGCTGGATTTCGTGCTCCATCAGGCTGTGCTGAACCCCAGCCTCTCTCAATTGCAGGTGCCGGATCTGCGGATCGAAGCACCGCATTCCAATGCGCGAGCGATAGCGGCATTCGACTGGACCAGCGCTCCGCCCGCGGGCAGGCGCCCCGGCGACGCATCGGACTTCATGGAGATGACGTCCTCACAGATCGATCTCGGCGATGCGCTGAGCTGGGTGCGGGCGTTTCACCCCGGCGTGCCGGACGGGACCTCATTGCACGGCATTGTCGATGTCCGGGCACGCGTCATTGGCTGGCCGCCGAGCCTTTCGAGCGCATCGGTGACGGGTGCCCGCGTCGACTTGCTTGCTTCCGCACTGGCTGGACCGGTGCGCATCGGCCCCATCGATCTACGATACGACCGCGGTGGAATTTCGCTGCAACCGGCCACGCTGACGTGGAAGACGGTGGCGGATCGCGCAGCCTCGTTTCGCATGGACGCATCGCGTGCGCGCAAGCTGCTTTTTCCTTCTTGGCACATATCGGGAGCCGCGGACGACGCCCGCGGCATCAGCGCCCTCGGCGCTTCCCTGGGACTAAACCTTTCGCGGGGCTGGAATTTGCAAGGCCCACTTTCGTGCGACCTGCGCTGGCAACACTCTCAGTATCCATGGGACTCGCAGCCAACTGGGACGATTTCGTTGGGCGCTGCCGGCACCACATCCAGCGGTGACGTACTGCGCGCGCCATTCCTCAATCTACCCGTGGAACAAGTCCGCGCACGCGTCGAGATGAAGTCCGGACTCACCCAAATTGCGCTCGCTTCGGCAAAAGCGTTTGGCGCAAACTGGACCGGCACGTTCGAGCGCGGGCCAGCCGATGCTGAATGGCGATTCGCGCTTTCCGCTGACCAGCTTTCCGCGGCTGACCTCGATCGCTGGCTGGACCCGCGCTGGCGCGAAAGCTTTCTCGATCGCATGTTGCCCTTTCTTGGCCCGCCGCCGACCGCCGCCGTGCCCGAGAACCTCCGCGCCAGCGGAACACTGGCCATGGGCGAGTTCGCGCTCAAGCCGCTGGTGATCCGCCACGTTTCCGGAAATCTACAAATTGAGGGGCGCCGAATCGAATTGTCGGACGCAACTGGCCAGTTCTATGGCGGACAGGCCAGCGGCCTCTTGCGCGCCAATTTGTCGCCGGTTCCGGATTATCACGCTGAATTTGCCGTTTCACGGACGGACGTCGCCCCGCTAGTCACGGCAATCCCGGCGCTGGACGGGCTGCGCGTAAATTTGATCGATGGGCGGATTTCCATCGATGCGAAAGGCGCGAATCGCGGCGACCTGATCGCCTCGATTTCGTGCAAGGGGAACGCACAGGCCGATGCCATCGCGCTGCGCGGCCTCGATCTGCAAAGGGCGATTGATTCCGCGCCGGCATCTGCCGCGGACGGGCGCATCGCTGCGGCGTCGGCCACATTCACGTGCGCGCGCCGCGCGATCCAGTTTCAGAGACTTGCATTGACCCTACCCGATCGGCGCTCGCTGATCGGGTTGGGTTCAGTAGGGTTCGACCGCAGCCTCGATCTGCATTTTCAGGCTGTGCCGCCCGAGTCGAGAATCGCTGCCGCCGGTTTTCGGCTCACCGGAGATTTGTCTTCCCCTCAGATTACTCGCGTCGCTCGAACGGCTCGCCAACGCTAAGTCCGCGAATCGTACGTCAGTTTGCGGCGGCGAAAACCCTGTGCTAGCGTTCAAAAGGTGAAGGGGAAGGTCCGTTTTAGTGCGACTGGCTCCGTGGTGCGCCGCCTGCCCGCGATGCTGGCTGGTCTTCTGGCGGTGGCGCTTGTCGCGGCTGCGGCCAAACGGATTCACTTGCATCCGCAATTCACGCCGGGTGAAACGCTCTATTACCGGATCGAAACGCATACGCTTTCCACCGGCAAGAGCACGACTCCCATCATCAATCCCGAAGGCGGCACAAAGTTCAACCAAGCCGTGGACCTGTTGGTGCAGATCAGTGTGCTGCCGGATTCGGGCGCCGGTGAAAGGGCGGCAGATGGAGTTCGCCTGCGCCTGAAGTACGAGCGGGCGCATGCCGATTCGCAAAGCGACGCGCCGCAGCTCGACGCGCCACCGGCAAGCGAGGATTACGATGGACTGGAAGGACACTCCTTCGAGATGATGCTCAGCCCCCAAGACGCAATTTCCAATTTCCAGGATACTGACAACACCCTGCCCAACGCGACCGAGGCGCTCATGGCATTTTCGTGGATCAAAGAACTCGTTGCCGCCAACGGCTTTCCGCGGCGGGGCATCGCGATCGGCGACAAGTGGACGAGCGAGCGGCCGGTAGATGGAGCGTTTCTAATGGGCTTGGTTTGGCGCGCTGAATCCGATTACTTGCGTAACGAGCCGTGCAAATCGATTGATGCAGCAGGCAAGCCGGAAGCAGCGGTGGCAGGTGCGGCTAAACAATGCGCTGTAATTCTGACTCGCTTTGAAATTGTGCGGCACGGGTCTTCGCACGCCGATCAAACGCCGCCGGATTACCTCCGACACGGCCTGCGGACGGCAGGCACGCTTACCGGTTCAGGCGAAAGCCTCGATTCGTTTTCGCTCGCGTCGGGATTGCTCGTCAGTGCAACGCAGAGCAGCACGCAACGCGCGGATTTCGACATCATAAACGCGGCGAACGGCGAGAAGATCCACCGCGTGGGGCAGGTGCAGACGCAAACCTCGATCGCCCAGGTTCCTGCGCCGCCTGCTGGCGCGCGCCATTGAGGGCAATCGTGGTTCAGGGGGCCGCGCAGCCCGGGCAAAACATCCGTTAGAAAGTGATCGCATTTTTATGCGCTCTGGCGCATAATTATTCCCAACGTTCCTGATGATCCGAACGCGCACCGCCGTGCTGCCGGACGTGGAGCATATCCACGCCATCATCCAGCCCTATGCCGACGCGGGTACGCTGCTGCCGCGTCCCGTGGCGGAGCTTTGCGAAAACGTCCGCGATTTTATGGTGGCCGAGGACGATGGCCGCGTGATCGGCTGCGGCGCGCTGCATCTGTATGGCACACACCTGGCGGAAATTCGGTCCATCGCCGTTGCGCCTGCCGCCAAAGGACGCGGCGCGGGCCGCCTGCTCGTCGATGCACTAATGGGCGAAGCCAAACGCCAGAGCGTGAGTTGCGTCTGCCTCTTTACCCGAACACCTGAATTTTTCGCTCATTTGGGCTTTGAGGTCGCTCGCCGCCAGGAACTGCCGGACAAAATCTACAAGGATTGCGTCTGTTGCCCCCACCTTTCGAGTTGCGACGAAGTGGCCATGGTGAAAGGCCAAATTCCCGCCAATACCAACGGCTTACGCGACCCTCGGATCGCTATTCCGCTCGTTCAACTCAAGCCTTGAGCGTTCGCGTATAATAGTAGTTTTAGGCAACACCTATCCGGCGGACCGAGAGACGCTCGACCATGGATTTCAAGCTTGCCAGCGACTACGACCCCCGCGGCGACCAGCCGGAGGCGATTTCTCGCCTCGTCCGCGGCCTGAACGACGGCGACCGTCACCAGGTACTGCTCGGCGTCACCGGTTCGGGCAAGACCTTCACCATGGCCAAAGTGATCGAGGCGGCGAACCGCCCGGCCATCGTCTTGGCGCACAATAAAACGCTTGCCGCGCAGCTCTTTCACGAGTTCAAGGCCTTCTTCCCGCAAAATGCGGTCGAATATTTCGTCAGCTACTACGACTATTACCAGCCCGAAGCCTATGTCCCATCGAGCGACACGTTCATCGAAAAGGAAGCCACCATCAACGACGAGCTCGATAAGCTGCGGATGAGCGCCACGCGATCTCTTTTCGAGCGCCGAGACGTCGTGGTCGTCGCGTCCGTCTCCTGCATTTATGGTCTGGGCTCGCCCGAAGCGTATTACGGCATGATGCTCATGCTTGAAAAAGGCCAGTCCATCGCGCGCGAATCGATCCTGCGCAAGCTGGTCGAAATTCAATACGATCGCGCTGAAGATTTGCGCCGGGGCACGTTTCGCGTTCGCGGCGATATGATCGAAATTTTTCCTCCTTATGACGATCTGGCCGTGCGCGTGGAAATGTGGGGCAGCCAGGTCGAAAATATCCGCAAAATCGACCCGCTCACAGGCGAAATTCGTTCGCGCGAGGGCGAAATCGCGCGCATGCCTATTTATCCGAAGACACACTACGTCCTTCCCGCCGAACAGCGGGAGCGCGCCATTCAAACCATCTATGAAGAGCTCGATTGGTGGAAGGGCGAGCTGGCGCGGCAGGGAAAGATCGTCGAATCGCAACGCATCGTGCAGCGGACGCTATTCGACATCGAAATGATGCGCACCATCGGCTATTGCCATGGCATCGAAAACTATTCCCGGCACCTTTCCGGCCGTTTGCCCGGAGAAGCGCCGCCCACGCTCCTCGATTACGTCCCGCAGGACTATCTGCTCTTCATCGACGAATCTCACCAAACGGTTCCGCAGGTTCGCGGCATGTACCACGGGGACCGTTCGCGCAAGCAGACCCTGGTCGATTATGGCTTCCGCATGCCTTCAGCTCTCGACAACCGCCCTCTCAATTTCGAGGAGTTCGAGCATCGCGTGAATCAGGCGATCTATGTGTCCGCCACGCCCGGTCCGTACGAGTTGACGAAATCCGGCGGCGTCGTGGCGGAGCAGGTAATCCGCCCGACAGGGCTCGTCGACCCGGAGGTGGAAGTCCGGCCGGTCAAAGGCCAAGTGGACGACCTGCTCGAGGAAATTCGAGTGCGTGCCGAGCGCAGTGAGCGCGTGCTCGTCACCACGCTCACCAAACGCATGTCCGAGGATCTGGCGGAGTATTTCGGCGAGGTGGGCGTCCGCTGCCGATATTTGCATTCGGAGATCGAAACTTTGGAGCGCGTCCGCATCCTGCGTGATTTGCGGCGCGGCGAATTCGACGTGCTGATCGGCATCAACCTGCTGCGCGAGGGACTCGACTTGCCGGAGGTTTCGCTCGTCGCGATTCTCGATGCGGATAAAGAAGGTTATCTCCGCAGTGCGACGTCGCTGATTCAGACCATGGGCCGTTGCGCGCGCCACATAGAGGGCCGCGCGATCCTTTACGCGGATACCATGACCGATTCGATGCGCCAGGCCATTGGCGAAACAAATCGCCGCCGCGCCAAGCAGCAGGCGTACAATCACGAGAACAACATCACGCCACAATCGGTGATCAAGGCCGTCGACATGCAGCTCGCGAAGATCGTCGAGGCGGATTACGTCACGGTTTCGATGGACGACGTAGCCACCGGTGAAATCGCAACCGAGGAGCAACTGCTGCAAGTGATCTCGCAGCTGGAAGCGCAGATGCGCGAGGCAGCCAAGAATTTTGATTTCGAGCGCGCCGCCGCTCTGCGTGACCGAATCCGCTCGCTCAAGCAGCGCGACTTGGGCTTCGTCACCACAGGTGATTTGTCCTCGCCCCAAACCGCGGCTCCGCCAAGCTTACCCGCTGACTCAGCGGTCTCCGCGGCTGTTCCGGTTGCTAGCTCTGCCGAAGGGGCGCCGGTTCGCCCGCGCAAAAAACGCCATGCGAAATAGCGCTCTGCGCTTCAGGCACATCCGCGCGATCTTCTGCAAATTGCCGCAATCGAAATTGAAGCTCTCATTCCGAGCGGGGAAGCGGCCGAGGCGCACGGCGCGTCGCAATGGCGCATTCAGGTGGCGGCGACGAACCGCCTGTTTTCTAGCACGAATTTGGGCAATCGCCGTTTTGGGAGCCGCAATTTTCACAACGGCCTTGCGCGCCCAGCAGTTTCCGCCCAACAACGAATTCGGCGTTTGGGGAGCCTACTCCGCCAATTCTCCCGACGTTTACACTAGCCAGGGCCACATCCAATTCGGCGTCGCCGCGTTCCGCTACGGGCGCCTGCTGCACAAGTCGCCCTCCTACACGATCGAATACACGGTCGATGTGGAGCCGGTGGAAGTTTCGCGCGCTAATGTCTACGAATCCTGCGAAGTCCTTTATCAGGGCGTGGTGCAGCCCGGTTACTGCGCCATCGGCAAGCAATGGATTTACGCCGGCGGCCTGAGCCCCTTCGGTTGGAAGTTCAATTTTCGCCCCCAGCGTCGATGGGAGCCTTTCGTGGCGTGCAGCGGCGGATTCGTTATGTCGCAGACCGCGATCCCGGAAGATATCCCCGAAGCCACGCGCTTCAATTTCACCGGTGAAATTCAAGTCGGCATGGAGCGCTTCAATCGCAAACGCAGCCGCGCCTGGATTTTTTCCTACAAGCTGCAGCACATCTCCAACGGTTTCCGCAGCTCGGTGAACCCCGGAGTGGATTTAAACATGCTCGCCGTCGGCTATTCGTTTTTCAAGTAGGCCCGAAGCTCATGTCCGGGTACGTGATCCCTGCCTTACACGACGCCGCGGCGCAGTTCCTCCAGCGGATAGAACGTCCCGCGCCACACGATCCCGCCCTGCCACAGCGTCACAATCATCGACCGCGCCAGCATCCACGCGAAAATCAGCGCGCCAATCGGAAAGGTGAGCGCGTACGCGATCGGCGCGCGAAACTC
>JASHWB010000464.1 GCA_030044295.1 Candidatus Acidiferrales bacterium | reverse complement strand
GGGCAATCCCGACGACCGGTGAAGCGTGCCGCCTATGAGAGCGCAATCCATTTCGACGGCGAGGCTCAGCGAGTCTGAGCTTGACCACATTCGCGGGCTGATCGAGCAGCGCTCCGCGATTTTTCTCGATTCTTCGCGCGAGCGTTTTTTCTCCACCCGCGTCCGCGAATATCTCGAAGAAAAAGGTCTGCCCGGCGGCGCCGAGCTTCTCAACCGCATTCGTGCTTCGAGCGTCGAATACGAAGCCTTTCTCGAAACGCTTCTCACGCAGGAAACTTCCTTCTTCCGTTATCCCGCTGTCTTTGAAGCGCTCGAATCGAGGATTCTTCCCGAAGTGCAGGAGCGCAAATTTTGGCAGTCGCCGCGCACTCTGCGCATATGGAGTGCCGGCTGCTCCACCGGCGAAGAGCCCTACTCCATCGCCATCACTCTGTGCGATGCACTGAAATTCGCCGAAGCCTGGGAAATTGAAATCCTCGCCACGGACATCAGCCGCCGCGCGCTTCGCCATGCCGAACGCGGCGCCTACGCCAAACGAAGCCTCGAAACTCTGCCGACTGCGCGCCTGGACAACTATTTCACGCCCGCGAAGCACGGGTATCAGGTGAGACCGCGGATTCGCCGCATGATTTCCTTCGTCCAGATGAATCTCGTCGAGTCCGTTTACGTCGGCAAAATCGACTGCATCTTTTGCATGAATGTGCTGATGTATTTCTCCGAGCAGCGCCGCCTGTCCATTTTGCGCCGCTTTTACGATGCTCTCGAGCCCGGCGGTTATTTCCTTCTCGGCCACTCCGAGACGCTTTCCCATTCTCCCGTCCAGTTCGAGCCTGTACTGATCGGCGGCTATCGCCTCTATCGCAAGCCCGGCGCCAAGCCAGCGGAAACACGTCGCGCCGCGGCTTTGGTCGAAGGAGCGCAATGAACGCGCCCGATTCAGCTGCGGTCGAACTTTTCCTGCAGGAGGCCTCGGAACACCTCCAGTATCTGCGGGAATATTCCGGCATGTTGCAGGAGCCACAAACGACGCACGAGGACCTGGAGAAGCTCTATATCGCGGCGCACACGCTCGCCGGCACTTCCGCCAGTTACGGTTTCCCGCAGTTCTCCGAAGTGGCCGCGAAAATGGCCCACATCTTCCATTACGCCACCAATGCCACACTGTCGCCAGATATGTACGGCCCTCTTACAGAATTCATTTCGGACGCGATCTCTGTCCTCGAATTCGATCTGCTGCAGATCAGCTCCAGCGGAGTCGAAACCTCGGCGGATATCTCGACGTTCAAGCAGCGCTATGCATTCGCTTTCCCCGCCGCGCCATCCGTGGGTGCTGAGGAGGAAACTGCCGCGGCGGCCGGCTCCGCGGTAGCTTTAGCTGCCGATGCGCCCGCGGAATTAGCGCTCGCGCAGCGTTTGCCGCAGGACGGCGAAGTCCCTGACGACGTCCTCGAATTTTTCGTTCCCGAAGCCGAAGAGCACCTGCAAGCGGTCACTGGATGCCTCCTGGCCCTCGAAGGCAACCCGAACGCGGACGACATCAATCGCCTCTTCCGCTCCATGCACACGGTCAAAGGCTCGGCCGCGCAAGTTGGCTTACATCGGCTCTCCGCCGTCGCGCACCGCGTCGAAGATTTGATCGGCAATCTTCGCGATGGACTTCTGCAGCCCAGCGCCGAAATCGTTAATCTGCTGTTGCAATCGGTCGATGTCTTGAAAACTTTTCTGCATCGGCAATGGTCGAGCGACGAAGAAATGGTCGCTACTGTCGGCCCTCTGCTAGCCCGCATCAGCGACCTCGCGCCTGAAGAAACCGATGAAGCAGTTTCCCAGCACGAATCCGAAAGTGTGTCCGGCGCGGACGCCGCACCATCCGAAGCTGGTTCGCCCCAAAAGAGCGCTCGCCCTGCCGCTCAGGCGCAGGCGCAAGCCAAATCCGTCCGCATTTCCCTCGATCGCCTGGACCGCATGATGAACGCCGTCGGCGAACTCGTGATCAACCGGACGCGCATGCTCGGCCGCCTTTCCGAGCTCTCCAAGCTGGTCGAAGTCCTCACATTCTCGAAAGCGCGCCTTGCGTCAAAAATCTCAGAGTTCCAGGAAAAGCACGAATTCAGCCGCATTCGTCCGACGCTCATGCCCAGCGCCCAACCGCCGCAAATGGATACCTTCCGCGGCCATTTGCTTCCCGGCCCGCCAGTCATGTCCGGCGATTTGCTGGAATTCAGCGAGCTGGAAATGGACCGTTACGATGATTTCAATATCCTCTCGCGCTCGCTCACCGAAATTTCCGCGGACGTCACCGAAGTCCTCACGCAGCTCGAAGGCTTCATGGGGCGGGTCGATATCGATATCGACGAGTTCACGAAGCTCGCCCACCATTTACAGGATGAAATCACGGCGGCGCGCATGGTGCCGATTGGCAATCTCTACACGCGCCTTTCGCGAACGGTCCGCGACGCCGCGAACGCCACGGCCAAACCTGTCGAGCTCTCGCTGGAAGGCGCCGAAACCGAACTCGACAACAACATCATTCAGCACGTTTCCGATCCGTTGATTCATCTAGTGCGCAATGCCGTCGCGCACGGCATCGAAGACGCCGGCGCCCGTCGCATGGCTGGAAAACCCGAAAAAGGACGCATCTCCGTCCGCGCCTATCATCGCGGCAATCATATTTACATCGAAGTGGACGACGATGGCCGCGGCATCGACTACGACGGTATTCGCCGCCGCCTGACCGAGTCCGGCTCCGTCTCTGCGGTTGCCGCTGCCGAACTGAGCGAGCGTGAACTTCGCGATTTTCTTTTCCGGCCCGGCTTCTCCACCGCGTCGTCCACGTCGGAACTTGCCGGCCGCGGCGTGGGCCTCGACGTCGTTCGTGCCAATGTCCACTCGCTGAATGGCGAGATCGAAATCCACTCCGAACCAGGACGCGGCGCCTGCTTCACCGTCAAGGTCCCGCTCACGCTGATCATTTCTCAGGCGCTCTTCGTCCGCTGCGGCATGTCCACATTCGCGTTTCCGCTGGCGGTGGTCGAGGAAATTCGTCGCCTGCGCCCCGCTGATATCGAAGACGTTGGCGGAAAGCTTCTCACCCGCGTTCGCGACGTGGTCACCGAAGTCGTCCGCCTCGATTTGCAGCTTGCCTTGCCGCCGATTGAGCCGATCAACGGTTACTTCCATATGGTCATCGTGAAAGTCGCCGGCAAGCACGTCGGCGTCGTGGTCGAAGAGGTTCTGGGCAAAGACGAAATCGTTATCAAGAACCTTGGCGATTATCTGCGCCGCGTGAAACTTTTTCCCGGTACCACCATCGCATCGGACGGCAGCCTCATTCTGCTCGTCGACCTGAACCGTCTCGTATCCGCGGAAGCTGTTGAGCACCGCGCCATCGCTTCGGCGTCTTCCGCCGCCCGCGTGTTCGCGCCGGGGGCGGAAGCGATCGCCGCCGGCAGTATTCCGTCCGAAGCTGTGGACCCCATCCAGGACGAGCGTGTTGTCGTTGTCGCCGACGATTCCATCAGTGTCCGGAAATTCGTGGGACGAATGCTCGAAAAGGCCGGATTCCGCGTGAAACTCGCGTGCGATGGCCTCGAGGCCTCCGAAATCGTCGCGCAGTCGGGCTGTCATCTGCTGATCACCGACCTCGAAATGCCGCGCATGAACGGCTACGAACTAATGGCCGCACTGCGCCAGAGCCCGATAACGCAGCGCATTCCCGTGCTGGTGGTTACCTCACGTGCGGGCGCAAAGCATCGCGATCGCGCCATGAAAGAGGGCGCGTCCGGCTTCCTCACAAAACCTGTGCAGGAAGATCAGTTGATCGCAACCGTGGAAGAACTCTTGAATTCGGAGAAATCGTCCGCGCGGCCCGATGCTGGCGTGCCGTCGCGGCAGGACTAAGCCATGCAGTCGCAGGGAAAAAAAATACGCGTGCTGGTCGTGGATGATTCCGCTTTCATGTGCAAGGTGCTGCAGGAAATCATCAACTCCGATCCGCAGATGGAAGTGGTTGGTCAGGGTCGCGACGGCCGCGATGGCGTCGCGCTCGCGGAATCCTTGCGTCCCGACGTGATCACCATGGACATCAACATGCCCCATGTCGATGGCCTCCAAGCCACCGAGCTGATCATGTCGCAGCATCCCCGCCCCATCGTGATTGTCAGCTCCGAGTCGCGCGAAGGCGCTGTTAGCACCCTGAAGGCGCTCGAACTCGGCGCTATCGACTTCGTGCCCAAGCCTTCGAGCGGCATCGATCTCGATATGAAGACGGTGCGCGAAGAGCTCACTCGCAAACTCAAGCTCGCCGCAAAGGTTCGCGTGGTCCGCACCGCTACTCGCTCCAAGCTTGCCGTTCCCCCGTCCGTTTCGGCCGCTGCCGATGCCACGCGAGGTGCGGCTTTCGCAGCCGCCAACGGCGGGAAATTCCCGCTCGTGGTCGTCGCGGCGTCTACCGGCGGTCCAGCCGCCGTCACTCGTGTTGTCAGTGGCTTGCCGAGAGACCTTGCAGCGGCGCTCTTTCTCGTCTTGCACATGCCTCCCGAATTCACGAAACAGTTTGCATTGCAGCTCTCGGAAATTGGCGGATTGCCGGTGAAGGAAGCCGAGCACCACGAGGCGATCAGGCCCGGCATGATCTATCTGTGTCCCGGCTCGCACCACTTGCGCATCGCATCGAGCGGAAAAATCGTCCTGGATTCCGGCGCGCGAATTGATGGCTACCGCCCGTCGGCGGACGCCGCGCTCGAAAGTATAGCTATCTACGCTCGCACGCTCACGATCGCCGTGGTACTCACCGGAATGGGTGGTGATGCGGCCAAAGGCGTAAAAGCCGTCAAAGCTGCCGGTGGCACCGTCTTCGCCCAGGACGAAGCGACCTCAATGATTTTCGGAATGCCCGCCGAGGCCATTAAGACTGGCGTCGTCGATGAAGTCCTGCCGCTCGATAGCATCAGTGGTGCTATTGAAAAGCGAATTACGCAGCTCGCGCGCCTTGCGCCCGTAGGAGCCAGGTAATGGCGTCCGCTGCCCGCGAATCGGCTTCGCGAACGGGCGCGAAAGCCAGTCTGCGCCGCGCGCGCCGCACGCAAACCGTCGTGCTGTTCGCGGTCGCCAATCAGATGTTTGCGATCGCCGCCGGCGCGGTGCAGGAAATTCGCAGCACCGATAGTTTGGGCGGAGCGGCCATTGAAATCGACCAAATCGAGGTCAGCAAGGTTCGCCACACCGTCCAGCGCGGCGGCCGCACGTATTTTGTCGTCAACGCGGGCACCCACTTCGGCCTGCCCGTCACGCGCCCGACGCTCGTCCTCATCCTGCGGCACCAGCGCATTGCTGTGCTAATCGACCGCATCGAGCGCATGGCGGAGATTTCGGGCGTTCATCCGCTGCCGCTGGCTTTTTCCGGTGATGAACGTCGCTGGTATTGTGGCCTCGCCCAAGTGGATGACCTCGTGATTCCCGTGATTCAACCAGATGGCTTCCTCACCGAGGAAGAAGTCCGGGCGCTGGATCTCGCGGCAAACGGCACGCCCCTGGAGTCGCGAATCGAAGAAGGAGCCGGTTCCGCGTGACGCAAACAGCCCAATCCGCGGTGTCCTCGTTCGTCATCTTGCAAATTGGCGAGCGGAGGCTCGCCCTGCCTGCAGAAATCGTTGCGGAGCTCGCGCCACCCGTGCGGGTTCATGCCTTCCCGCACGACACGCCTTCTATCCTCGGCGTCATTGTTCGCCGCGGGCACATCGTCCCGGTGTACGATGCCGCGTCGGCGCTGGGCGCGTTCGCGTCTTCTGCGCAGCGTTTTTTCCTCATTGCCCGTCGCCGGTTCGGTAAAGCCCGCGAATTCGGCGCGATTCCCGTTAACGGTGATTGCGAATTGACGACCGGAGAGCTTCAACCCCCGGCTGCGGACCGCCCCTCCTGTGTTTCTGGAATGCTGCAATGCGGCGCCGAGGCCATCGAGGTGTTCGACCTGGACGCACTGATGTCTTCCGGCTCGGCGACAGAGCCGCCGGAATCCGCGGAGGCGCGCCAATGAACGCTCCGGCCAATCTTCCGCGCCTCCTGCTCATCGATAGCAACGTCTATTTCGCCAAGAAACTCGGCGACGCGCTCAAACAGCAAGGCTTCGACGTGGTTCCCTGCACCCAGGCTTCTTACGCGCTGACGATGCTTGAGTGGAACGCACCGATGGCCATTTTGTGCGCCACCAATCTGCGCGAAATGGGTGCGCTCGAAATGGCCCCGATTCTCCGCGCGGACCCCAAGACGGCTTCGATTCCGCTGATCGCTATTGGCGCAGGAAGCGATCAGGCGCTCCTCGAAGCGTATC
>JASHWB010000463.1 GCA_030044295.1 Candidatus Acidiferrales bacterium | reverse complement strand
TGGAAGGTGACGTGAAGCACGGGGAAAAACACAGCGAACGTCAAGCGGGGTGCATCAGCGGGCGGTTTGTTGGCGAATGCTAAATCGAGCTGTCCGTCGCTGTGCAGCCGGACTGTTTGAACGGCAATCGCAACTTGAATACCGAAAAGTCCCTGCGTCCTTACCGGCATTTCATTGAACGGCGGCTTTGCGGCGGGCATCACAAGGAATGGCACATTTCTCAGCCGGATCGAGCCTATGCGCAGTTCCTTCATTTCCGTTAAGCGGATCGGGACGGTACGTCCCGTGATTCCAGCCACTTCCGAAGATACGGACACAACGCTTAGGCCCAGCGCGCGTGCTTCAGCGTCGCTGATGATCGAGAAATTGCTGCCGGTATCCAGATAGAACGCGCCCCCCTGGCCGTTTGTTGTGAACGGAATTGCGAGAGAACTGCGGGTCGCTGACGGGGGAAACGAGACAGGAGTCCGATTCGAAACAGTCATGTCGGGGAAGCGGCTGAGGGCCTCAAACAATGGTTCTGTGTCGAGAGCGTCGCGTTCATTCGGATGGATGGCCAAAAGGGCTCTGACCTCGTGCGCCGCTTCACGAAATTGGCCTGCTCTTCCGTACAAGGACAGTAGAGCTTCGTGAGCCTCGTATGCCGCATCGCTGCGAGGAGCGCGCTTGATGACCTGCAGAAGGATTCTGACACCGCTTTTCGGCTTCCCGACCGCCAGATCGGCCACCCCCTCGCAAAGCGTGGAGGCCTTGCCTGCGAGTTCCTGACTAATTGCCGGCCAGCTATGCGTATCGCAAGTGTCATGGAATGACTGCCCGTATATTCCTGGCTGTATCGCGCAAGCGGCAAACACGATCAAGAAAGCTGCGGAAAACCTCATGATGCTGTGAGACCTCGAAACTCTCGGCAGACGATATTTACTGTTTGCGCAGAGATTTTGGCAAGTGCAATCGTTGCCTCAAGCACCAAATCGTATTGAGCCGGAGTTCGCCGGGGTGCTTCTGATAAGTCGGTTCAGCGGAAGCCGAAGAGCGCGGCGAGCGCGAGGGCGGCGGTGATGATACCGCTCGAAAGGGCGGAATAGGGGGGCCTCGCCTCAGGATGTGACGTCCTGAGGCGCGCAGGCCCTACCCGATAGGAATGCTCGCGACTGGCGCGGCGTTACCGACGATTCCCGCCGTGGTTCGTCGTGGGCTTCACGTTGTGGTCGGCTGCAATCGGCCGGCTGACAGCTGCTGTTGCAGGTCTTCCGTGATTCTGGGTCGCAAGCTGCCCGCGAGACTTGGAATAGCTCTGCGCATGCTGCACCTGCGTGCTCATGCGCGGAGCTGTCGGCTCGTGCCACGCACGGACCTCAGATGGCCGCGGCCGAGCCTGAACGCCGTGCGATCCGCCGTTGAAGCTGGGCCGCGAGCGGGAAACGACTCTGGCCCGATTACCAGCGTTATAGGTATAGACGTTGCGCACGACCACGCGCGTGCCCAGATTGTTGTAGACGCGGTTGTAGAAGAAGTGGCCGGAGTGCCAATAGCCGCCCTCGTAGCCGAGGCCGATGTAACCAAAGCCGTAGTTGATGCCGCCGTAGAAGCCGATGTGCAGGCCCCAGTGGCCAGGATAGAAGGAATAGCGGCCACCGTAGAATCCCCAATAGCCAGGCGTCCAGAGCGCGCCCACATAAGGTGGCTCAACCCACGCGCCGGGCACCCAGTAATAACCATTCGGCCCCCATGCCCAATAGCCGGGAGTCCAAACATAGCCGTCGGCTGGCGGCGGCGGTTGAGTGTACTCGGGCAGCGCCGGTGGAGGCGTGGTTTCCGTTTCGGTAGGCTGCTCGGCGTAAGAAGAATCATCGGCAGGCTGGCTCGCAGCGGCCGACTGATCGGCCGGTGGCGGAGCTTGCGTTGTGTAAGACGGCCCGCCGGGCGCTTCGTTGACTGCGGCGGGGTCTTGGCTCTGGTCCGCTGGGGCCGGGCTCTGCGCGGGCAGAACCGCAGCGCTGACTGTTGGGACGATGGGGACCAGACGCTGGTGAAAGACTGCCACGCAAATGGCAATTGCAAGGGCAAACAGGACCCACGGCGCACTGCGAGGAAGATGCTTCATAGCACGCTCCAATCTCCGGACGTTGCCCCGGGTGCCCGAGTTTAGCGCGACCGGGCGAAAATCGCCATGGCCGGGTGCGTATAGCCCGCGCACGAAAATATGTGGCCGCGTTCGAAGGATTTCAGCGGGCGCGGAGAAGGGCGACGAGCGCGATTGCGAGAGCAGCTGTGGTGACGATACCGCTCGAAAGAGCGATCCAGAAAATGGCGTTGAGGCGGCGGGCGAGCGATTCGGTGAGTGCAGAGGCGATCTCGAGGCTGGATTCGAGCGCGGAGATGCGCGCGGCCTGATTTCTGGCGAGCAGTTCGAGAGTGGCAACGCGGCGGTCGAGACCGCTGACGTCAGCCGGTTGCGTGTAATCGACGGGCGGCGCGGTGCGAAGGGAATCGATCTGCTGCTTCAGGCCGACCGCGCGGCGCGCCAGCGAAGTGCCGAGCGAAATGGCCTTGAAAAGATCATTGAGAGCCATCGGGTATATCCCCTTGCGTGATCTCCGTTTCGTCGGATTCCGGGACTTCGGGAACGTCCCCGCGGGTTATACCGCGAAGCTCGGCGCGGATCACGTCGGAGGCGAAACCTGCGCGGAGCAGACTGCGGTAAATTCCGGCGATCTGCGATTGGCCGAGCGGACCACGCAGATGTGCGAGGCGGCGCTTGAGGCGTGCGCGGACGAGTTCAACTTCTGGAGTGTCGGCGAAAACGGCCTCAAGAGCGGCGTCTATGTGACGGTCGGGAACTCCGCGGGCGCGCAGCTCGCGAGCGATGCGAAAACGTCCCTGGCGGCGACTGCTGGCATGCCGGCGCGCGAATTCGAGCGCGTAGCGGGCATCGTCGAGGTAATTTTGCTCGCGAAGGCGGGCGATCACCTGCGAAACCACGTCTTTGTCGTCGGCGCGGCGCTCCAGATAGGCGCGCATTTCGTGGATGGAATGGGCGCGACGCATCAGAGCGCGGAGAGCGGCGGCATAAAGCTCCTGCTCGGATGACAGCTGCCGCGGGGCTGATCGAGAACGCACCAGCGAAGCATAGAAGCAAGGGCGCAGGGATGCAAGGAAGCAAGGAAATAGGGAAACGGGACCTCGCTGGCAAATAAGACGGCATAGATGAAAAGCGAACGCTACCGGAGTGTTCCACTTCGACACATCTGTTCTTCACAGAAAACTTGCGGCGTTTTAGAGCCTTTAAAATAGTTCCCGGAGGAAACGAGAGATGACGCTGCCGCGGCGCACTTTTTCTTGCTTAATGCTGGCCGGGTTGTTAGTGGTTGCGGGCGCCTTGTGCGCGGAGGCGCGAAATGCAGGCGGGGATGCTGCTTCGATCGCGGAAAAGGCTGCGGGGCCGAATATGCCGCTGATCGACCTGGCCGGTTATCAGGACATTGTCGCCGGGAATCATGGCAAAGCGCTGATGGTCACGTTCTGGGCCACATGGTGCCAACCGTGCCGCAGTGAGTTTCCGATGATCGAGGAGATGGCAAAGAAATACGGTCCACAGGGGCTAGTGGTGGCCGGAGTGAGCCTCGACGAAAATTCGGACGTTCCGTTAGCGCGACAGTTTCTGACGCAGACGCACGCGGACTTTCCAAATTACCGGGTTAAGCCGGGAACCGACATGGATGCGTTCTATCAGGGAGTTAATCCGGATTGGCGGGGCACGATGCCGCACACGATCTTCTACGCGCGGGATGGGCACGTGGCGCGTTACCTGATTGGAGCGCGATCGCCAGCGGCATTCGAGGATGCGATCCGGCTGATTCTACTGAGGTAGCGCGCGAACAGGAATGGCCCACAGCGAGAGCGAAGTGGGCAGAGCCCGGTAAACCGTTCGAGAACCGCCCACGCGCCGTGAAAGCTGAACGCTACGGCTGGACCGTCAAAGATCTTTCCAGCTTGAAGTGAAGCCTGGTTTCGGCCGGCAGCACGATGTCGCGCTTTCCTGTAAACGCGGCACCAGCTGTGCCCGCTCCGCCGCCCGCAAGACCCCCGATTGCAGCGCCTTTGCCGCCGCCGGCGAGAGCGCCTACGATGGCGCCAAACGCGGCGCCTCCGCCTCCGCCGACCAGCGACCGTTTGCCGCGAGCCTTGCCGGCCTCCTCGAATTGCGATGTTTCAATCGAATACTTCTGGCCATGGAGGCTGATGCCATCGAGCGTGAGCTGGAGAAGGGCGCCGCCCTTCACGCGGCCAGCGGATTGGGCTTGGACGATCGTGCCGGCGACACGCGTTCCTATGGGCAGGACTGTGTTGCCGCCCACCGTGACCGGCTCCGCGAGCGAGGCCTGGAAGCGGTCTCCGCTGCTGTTGTCCTTTGTGCTGATACTCTGGTCGAGGCTCACGGTGAAAACTTTTCCCGCGGCGATTCTTACGGGTGCGGGCGCGGCCGGCTGAGCCGGCGCTGACGGCTGAGAAGGCGATGCTGTTGCCGGCGTCGCACTTTGCTCTGAGCTCGCGGCAGAATTCGACGACGTGTTGATGGCACTGTTGGATGGTGCATTCGAATGGCTGCACCCGCAGAGCGCTGCCAGGGTCATCACGGCGAGCCACCGGCCAATCGAGGAGATACGCATCTTTTTCACCTCGGTGAGAATGGGATTTGGTTAAGGACTGGGGAGAAACGCATCAATTGTACTGTGCGCGGAGACGTGTATCAACGCGCGAGATGCGCCGAGGCGATCGTCGCCCAATGCTCGTTCTTCGCAGGGCCGCGCGAAGAATGAGGCAGCGAAACTCCTAGAGGTTTTGCGTTAGTGTTCGCGGGCGGCGAGGTAGCGCTCGGCTTCGAGAGCGGCCATGCAGCCTGAACCCGCGGCGGTGACCGCCTGGCGATAGCGATGGTCCTGGACGTCGCCCGCGGCGAAAACGCCCTCGACGCTAGTTTTCGCGCCGTCGTGCGTGATCAGGTAGCCGGCATCGTCCATAGATAATTCGCCTTTGAAGACTTTGGTGTTCGGGTCGTGGCCGATGGCGACGAACACGCCTTCGGTGGGGATCACTTTCTTGTCGCCGGTTTCCGTGTTGACGACGTGAACGCAATCGACCGCTTTGTTGGCGACGTTTTCGACCTGCTCGATCACATACGGAGTGAGGAACTGGATTTTTTCGTTCTTGTGCGCGCGGTCGAGCATGATGCGGGAGGCGCGGAACTCGCTGCGCCGGTGAATCAAGGTCACTTTCTTTGCGAATTTGGTGAGGAATGTGGCTTCTTCCATCGCGGTATCGCCGCCGCCGACCACGACGATGTCGCGGTTGCGGAAAAACGCGCCGTCGCACGTGGCGCAGGTGGAAACGCCGTGGCCGA